>NZ_AWFE01000056.1:0-99023 GCF_003263315.1 Hyphomonas sp. GM-8P | reverse complement strand
AAAAAACCCCGCCGATTGGACCGGCGGGTTTCTGGTTCAGGTGCCTGGCCGGGTCAGACCGAAGGCTCGGCGGCTTCCCGGCAGACCACAGCGCGCACGTCTTCTTCGGTGTGCGCAGCGCGCAAGGCGTCGCGTACGGCGCCCTGGCGGAAGACGCGGGAGACCTGGGCCAGGGCGCGGAGGTGGTCCGCACCAGCTGATTTGGGCGCCAGCAGCATGAAGATCAGGTCGCAGGGTCGCTCGTCGATGGCCTCGAAATCAACGCCATGGTCAAGCCGCAGGAAACCGCCCACCGGCTTCTCGAGGCCCTCAATGCGCGCATGCGGGATGGCAACGCCCTCCCCAACGCCGGTTGAGCCCAGCCGTTCGCGTTCCATCACGGCGTCCTCGATCTGGCGTGCGCCAAGGCCGGTCGCCTCGGCCAGGCCTTCTGCCAGAGCGTGTATCGCCTGTTTGCGGCTCGTCGCGTCAAACGACGGCAGGATAACCCCGCCTTCAAGCAGGGAACTCAGATCGGTCGCCATGTAACTCGCTTCCGTTGGCCGCCTCAGTTTCTGGAGGCGTCTGCTGGATCCACCCAACCAATGTGCCCGTCCGGGCGGCGGTACACCATATTCAGGCGTCCATGGCCAGCATTTCTGAACATGAGTGCCGGAACTTCCTGCAGTTCCAGCTGCATTACTGCCTCGGAAACGCTCATTGTCCGAATGTGAACAGCGGTTTCGGCGACGGTCAGCGGGGCGTCGTCAGAAGCCTCCGGGAGCTCTTCATCCGTTTCGGCATCGTATGCATTTACCTGGATAACAGACTCCGCCGCCGGTTCGACGGGCATGGTGGTGTTGCCTGCATGATGGTCTTTCAGGCGGCGCTTGTAGCGGCGCACGCGCTTTTCCATCTTGTCCAGGCTGTCTTCCAGCGCCGCATAGGGGTCGCCCGCCTTGCCGGTCGATTGCAGAATGATGCCCGAGGGCAGGTGGACGTTGCAGTCCACTTCCACGAACGGGCCCTGCTGGGATACGAAAACGCGGGCATCGCCAGTTCGATTGAAATACTTACTGACCGCCGCCTCCAGCCCCGTTTCGATCCGGCCCCGAAGAGCTTCACCGAGATCCATATGCTTGCCAGTAATCTGTATCTGCACGAGCGGTCTCCTTCTTTATGGCTCGCCATTATGGCGCAGAAAATCGCACGACGCGACTCCTACTGAAGAGATGGGCGAGACTTGGGCGGGCAAAAAGAGGGTGCGGCGTTACAAACCGTCAATTCGCGTCTCAGGTGTGCATGCCCCGGAAAATTTCCCGATTTGACAGGTGCGCCGGGACATCTCACCATTTAACCAATGACTCATTCGTGGCGGGCTAAGCAATTCGAATAAAGTGTGATCGTTCATGAACAGGTCCACCGCCCAGCGGATCGATGACTCGTCCCTTCCTCCTCTCGATGAAGAAGGAATGACGAACCCGTTGGCATATGGCGCGGTCGGCATTGCCCACATCGATTCTGACGGCACGATCCTGCGGTGCAATCTGCGTTTCGCCGAAATGCTGGGTTACAAGCCGGAAGAACTCGCCGGCATGCACACCGATGCCGTCACCGATGCCGATGATCTCGAGCTGCAGATCATGCTGTTCCGGGAGATGCTCGCTGGGAAGCGGCGCTCCTTCCAGATGAACAAGCGCTATGTCCACAAGGATGGCAGCATCGTCTGGGCAATCCTCACTGTGGGCTGTGCGCGTGACGCGGATGGCCGGGTTGAGCATTTTGTCGCGATCATCAGCGACGTCACGGAGAAGCATAATGCGTCCTAGGCGCTCGCCGAGAGCGAAGCGCGTTTCCGTGCGACATTTGAAAATGCAGCCGTCGGGATGGCGCTCGTCGGGACGGATGGGTCCTGGCTGAGAGTGAACCAGCGGGTTTGCGACATTGTCGGGTACAAACCCCATGAGTTGATGAAGCTCACCTTCCAGGACATTACCCATCCGGACGATCTCAATATCGATCTCGGCCTCCTGCAGGAGACCATCGACGGCAAGCGCGATACCTATTCTATGGACAAGCGCTACTTCCACAAGGATGGCAGCCTGGTCTGGGCAAAGCTCACCGTGGGCTGTGTCCGTAATGAAGCCGGGGAAGTCGACTATTTCATCTCGGTGATCGAGGACATCACCAGCGAGAAACGCAAGGATGACGCACTTCATCAGAGTGAAGAGCGTTTCCGCGCCACATTCGAGAATGCCGCCATCGGGATGGCCCAGGTTGCTCCGGATGGAACCTGGATACATGTAAACCGTAAAGTCTGCGAAATCCTCGGCTATTCGGAAGCTGAGCTGATGCAGTGCAATTTTCAGTCTCTGACCTATCCGGAAGACCTTCCACTGGGCGTCAGTCAGATGCAGGAAATGTTCGCCGGCAAGCGCAGCTCGATGCAGATTGAGAAGCGTTATGTCCACAAGGATGGCAGCATTGTCTGGGCCAACCTTACCGTCGCCTGTGTGCGCAACAAGGCGGGCAGTGTCGATTACATGATCTCGGTGATCGAGGACATCACCGAGAAAAAGCAAATGCGCCAGGAACTGACGGCAAGCGAAGCGCGCTTTGGGGCGGTTCAGCAAACCATGCCGGACGGTTTCATGATTTTCAAAAGCGTCCGGAACGAAAGCGGTCAGATCGAGGATTTTGCGTGTGAATATGGAAACCCTGCTTCCAGCGAGCTTCTGTCGATAGACCCCAAAGACATGCCCGGTCACCGGATGTTGGTGCGGAATCCCTTGAACATCGATGTCGGATTGTTCGACATCTACTGCAGTGTCGTGAATACGGGGCGAACGGCACAGGGTGAGCTCAAGTTTCCATTCATGGACGGCACCTCCAAATGGTTCCGCTATTCGATCGTGAAAGTCGATGACGGGTTTGCGGTCACGTTTTCGGATGTCAGCACGGAGAAGAAGTCAGAAGCGGAGCTGCGGAAAAGCGAGGCGCGTTTCAGAGCGGTCCAGCAGACCATGCCGGACGGCTTCATGATTTTCAGCAGTATCCGGAACGAAGACGGGGCGATCGAAGACTTTTATTGTGAATACGGGAATCCGGCGGCCCAGAAAATCCTGTCCATCGAACCTGAAGAAATCCCTGGCTACAAGATGCTCGAGCGGGATGCCAACAGCGTACAGCTTGGTCTGTTCGACTTGTATCGCGATGTGGTGGAAACAGGGGAGACAGCTCAGGGAGAGTTGAAAATCCCGTTCCGGAGCGGCGCTATACGCTGGTTCCGCTATTCGATTGTCAAAGTCGAGGATGGATTCGCGGTCGCATTTTCTGATGTCAGCGATGCCAAGGAAGCCGAGATCCGGCTTCGCGAAAGCGAGGAACGCTTCCGGGCGGCCCAGCAGACGACGCCTGACGGCTTCGTGATGTTCCGATGTGTTTACGACGATCAGAACAATATCGCTGATTTCGTTTGTGTGTATGAAAATCCTGCGGCGGCGGCGATCATCAATCTTGCCGGTCAGAAACTTGTCGGGCGGACCATGCTGACCGGTGCGCCGCCGGATATGCGGCGTCCTCTGTTCGATGCTTACGCCAGTCTGGTGGAGACAGGCGAGCCATTGGATACGGAAATGTTCTTCCCGATTACCAATGATGGTCTCTGGCTCCGGATAGCTGCAGTCAGGATCGAGAATGGCGTCGCCGTAACCTACTCTGACATTACGGACCGCAAGAATGCAGAACTGAAACTGAGGGAAAGCGAAGCTCGTCTCCGCGCGTTCCACCAAACGACGCCGGATGGCTTTGTAATTTTCAGCAGCATTCGGGATGCTTCCGGCAGGATAACGGATTTCCAGTTTGTCTATGCCAACCCAGCGGCTGTGCGCTTGTCCGGTCTGGAATTGGAAGATCTTTCGAAATTGACCATGTTGAAGGGGGCGCCTCGACTGAAAAATATAGGTGCGTTCAGACACTTTATCGATGTTGTTGAGGGGGGCGAAGCCTGGCGCGGAGAATTCTTCTATCCGTTTGAACGTACCAGTGGCGTCTGGTACAGTGTCACTGCGGCCAAGGTCGATGATGGTGTCGCCATATCGTATACGGATATTTCAAAGCAGAAGGAGTCCGAAGCCAAGCTGCGGGAGCAAGAGGCGCGCGCCCGCGCCATCCTGAACAGCCTGATCTCTTTTGTCACGCTGCTGACACCGGATGGCATCATCCTCGACGTCAACGCCGCGGCGCTGGCCACCGCGAACCTCGACGCGTCTGATGTTGTCGGGAAACATTTCTGGGATACCTATTGGTGGTCCCATGATGCCGATGCCCGCGAGGAGCTGCGCCGGTGTGTCCTGAGGGCGGCCAAGGGAGAGCGCGTTCTTCATGACACCACTGTTCGGGTTTTGGGGGATGAGCGTATTGCAGTCGCAAACCTGCTCGCACCAGTCGTGGATGAAGTTGGCGTCGTGACAAATGTTGTTGCCTCCGGATTCGATATTTCCGACCGCAAGAAGGCCGAGCAGCATCGGGAGATGTTGGTGGGGGAACTCAGCCATCGGGTGAAAAACTCTCTGGCAACCGTTCAGACCATTGCCTCGCACTCGCTGCGTGAAGCGTCCGATCTGGACTCCTTCCGGGAGACGTTCGTCGGCCGGCTTATGGCGATTTCCAAATGCCATGACCTGCTGATCAGTTCGACGCGGAGCGACGCCGATATTTCCCAGCTCGTGCGTGATCAGGTGCTGCCGTATTCCCAGGGCGGCGTCGATCAGCAGGTGACGATGTCCGGGCCCCCATTGATGCTTGGGCCAGAAGCGGCGCACACATTCGGCCTCATCCTGCACGAACTGGCGACCAACGCGGCAAAGTATGGCGCTCTGTCGACAGACGAGGGGCGCCTCGATATCCGATGGCGGCGCGGCTCCGATCCGTCGATTGCAGACGCAGAGTTGACCTGGGTGGAGACGGGGGGGCCGCCTGTGGAGTCGCCGAAGCGCCGGGGTTTCGGCAGTGTGCTGATTGAGCAAAGCCTGTCTCATGCGCTCGGCGGGCAGGCGAAGATTGAATACCGCCCGGAAGGCCTTTGGGCCGAGTTCAGGTTCCGCAGGAGGGGGCAATCATGAGTTGTGATGAGGGTGTAATTCTCCTCGTTGAAGATGAGTTCCTGATTGCACTGGATGTGCAGATGCGCCTGCAGGAGGCGGGCTACAAGGTCCTCGATCCGGTTGCCAGTGTAGAAGATGCAATGGCCGCGCTGGACAAAACGCAGGTCTGCGCGGCGATCCTGGACATGAATATCAGCGGATCGACATCACTCCCTATTGCCCAGCGGCTGGAAAGCGAAGGCAAGCCTTTTATCTTCCTGTCAGGCAATGACACGTTCCACCTTCGGGAACGGTATCCACATCACATGGTGATGACCAAGCCGATCAATTACGAACAGCTGATCGGCGCGGTCAGGCAGATCTGCGGCGGCTGACGCTTACATTGCCGGGCGGGGGGTGCCGCTGAGGGGCGTGCCTTCCTCATCGTCTTTCGGTTTGCCGGGCTTTTTTCCGTAGTCGTGCTTTTTCAGGAGACCGCGGAACTGGTGATAGGTCAGACCCAGTGCATCGGCAGCCTGGCCCTGATGTCCCTTCGCCCAACTGAGCGCCTCATCGATCAACCGCATTTCAAAGGCTGCGACCTGCGCCTGGAAGTCGGCTGTGACCGATGGGTCGATCCTGCCGGGATCGCTCACCTGCAGGGAGGGGGATTTTGGCGCTGGAACCGGCTTTCCAGGTGATTTTTGTGGCCGCCAGGGGGATTCGAACGGATCCAGCGCTGCGGGGTCGAACACGACCGGCTCTCCCGGTGTCATGACCATGGAGCGATGGGTCAGCCGTTGGGCGAAGTTTCGCAACTCGCGCACATTGCCCGGCCAGTCATGCGCTTCGATCGCGGCAATGGCGGACGGCGCGAAGCCTGGAAAATCCTGACCCATTTCAATCGCCATCCGGCGGGCAAAGAAGTCCGCCAGCAGACTGGCATCGCCGCGCCGGGCGCGCAGCGGGGGCAGCGTAATCACGTCGAAGGCCAGGCGGTCGAGCAGGTCAGACCGGAACTCGCCAGCCTCTGCCATGGCGGGCAGGTCGGCATTCGTGGCGGCAATGATGCGCACATTGGTTGTCAGCACGCGTGAGCCGCCAAGGCGCTGGAATTCGCCATACTCGACCACGCGCAGCAATTTTTCCTGCACCTGCTGGGACGCCGTGGCGATCTCATCGAGGAAGATCGTCCCGCCATCTGCGAGTTCGAACCGGCCCTTGCGCTGCTCGGTCGCGCCCGTGAACGCACCGCGCTCATGCCCGAACAATTCACTGTCGAGCAGCGTTTCCGAAAGGGCGGCGCAGTTCACCTTGATAAAGGGGCCTTCCCACCGCTTCGACAGGAAGTGAAGGCGTTCGCCGATCAGCTCCTTACCGGTGCCACGTTCTCCGATGATGAGAATTGGGCGCTCCAGCGGTGCAACGCGGGAGACATGCTCCTGCGCACTGAGCCAGGCCGGGGACTCCCCGATCAGCTGTGTATTCTGATCAATCATTTCGTCAAAATAGCCAAAAAGGAATAATTAATCGACTAAAAAATTAGTAGAAATCGCTAAAATGTATTGCGTGTTAAGGCCCGGAAAACTTTTTTATCTATTAAAAACAAGAAGTTACAAAATTAATTTTGGTCTGGCACGGTCCTTGAAATGTGGGAAGAGCTCAGAGCGACGGGCGTTGCTCGAAACCAGAAGGACGAAACAAAACATGGAAGACCGTTACACCCGCTCAGAAGCCCGATCGGACACAGGCCGTTTTGGCCGGTGGCTGTCGACCCGTTCCGCAGAGACCTGGATGTTCTTTGCCGCGGGCGTCTTCCTCGGCGGTTTCTTCTTCTAATCCTCCCCTGACACGAAAGGACACCACAATGGGTCTGTTCTCCCGCCTCGGTGACATCATCAACTCGAACATCAACTCGATGCTCGACAATGCCGAGAACCCCGAAAAAATCGCGCGCCTGATCATTCAGGAAATGGAAGACACGCTGGTCGAGGTCCGCACCGCGGCTGCCCGTGCCATGGCCGACAAGAAGGAAATGGAACGTGACGTCGCCCACTTCACCACCGTGCGTGACGACTGGGCCAACAAGGCCGAGCTCGCCATTGACAAGGGCCGTGAAGACCTTGCCCGCGGCGCCCTGATCGCCAAGCAGAAGGCCGAAGCCGAAATCGACCGCCGCAAGAACGCGATGGCCGCTGCCGAGGAAGCCTTCGAAAAGCGCCAGGACGACCTGGCGAAACTTCAGGCCAAGCTCGACGAAGCCAAGGCAAAGCATCGTGCCCTGATGATGCGCCGCGAAGCTGCCGAACAGCGGATCCGCATGCGCAGCCAGGTCTATGACGGCCGGGTCGACGAAGCGCTTGCCCGCTATGGCAATATCGAGCGCAAGGTCGACGAGATGGAAGCCTATGCCGACCAGATCCGCGGCTCGGAGCCGACGCTCGAAGCCCAGTTCGCTGCCCTTGAGCAGGACGAAAGCATCGAGAAGGAACTCGCCGCCCTGAAGGCGAAGCGTTCCAAGTCGTCCGCCAAGAAGTCGGAGGGCTGATCACATGCTGTTTTCGCTCGCCTGCCTCGCCGGCTTCCTGACGGTGGTTTGCACGCCTGGCCTGGTGGCCATGGAACTTGAAGACCGCCGCGCCAAGAAAAATGAGGCCGCCTGATGCCCGAAGAAGTATTCGCCATTGCCATCGTCAGCATCATTTTCATCGGCTTTCCCGCCGTCATGTTCCACTACATTACCCAGTGGCGGAAACAGAAAACCCTGATGCCGGACGATGAGCGGATGATGGAAGATCTCTGGCGCTCCGCCAAAGCGATGGAGCGCCGGATCGAAACGCTCGAACGCCTGCTCGAAGCAGGGGAGGCGGAGGAACACCGTTCGCCGCCCCGCCGCTCCCGCCCCACTTTTGACGACTGAGGAATAAATAGATGTCCCGCCACTCCCGCCCATACCGCGATGCCGTTCACGGCGAAGACCGGATTTATGGCTCCCCCAATCCCAAGCGCTTTTACCGCTCCCGCGAAGACAAGGTCATCGCCGGTGTTTGCGGCGGCCTTGCCGAACGCTTCGGCTGGGAACCTGTCCTGGTCCGCGTCCTGGCCGTGCTTGCCTTCTTCTTCGTGATGGGGCCGCTCGCCCTGATCGCGTACGTCACCATCTGGATGATCACGCCGCGCCGCCCTTTTGGTCTGGCGTCGGTCTCTCCTGATGAAGACGCTTTCTGGCGCAACGTTTCAGACCGGCCGCGCGTCACCTTTGGCAATCTCAAATACACCTTCATGGACATGGACGAACGTCTTCGGAATATCGAGCGCAAGGTCACCTCGGATGAGTGGCGCCTGCGCAAGGAATTCCGTGACCTCGAACAGGGCAATAACTGATCCGTACAAAAATAAATAACGGCGGAAATACTAACTGACAGACTCCGGTAAAGGAACGGAACAATGAGTAAGGGGACCTATCTGACCAGCAACTGGCTGATTTTCGCGATTACACTGATTGTCGTGGTGGCCATGGTCGGGTTTTCAATGATGCAAGGCCATATGGCCTTCGAAATGGCGGGGCTGGAATTGTCTTTCACCCCGCATGAAGATGGCGGCCTGCGCCTGGCGGTTATCCGCACGGCCGATGCGCTAGGTGCGACCTCGCTTTAACGCCCGCAGCAGCAGCCGCGTCGGGGCAATCGCTTCCAGTGCGGACCGGCTGGCCGGGGCAGGTGCGCCGCAGAGGCGGGCGGCGAGCACAGACCCGGCCCAAGGCCCCCAGGTGAACCCGCGGGCGCCAAAGCCTGACGAAATGAAAACACGTTCCAGTAAAGGGGCGTCCGCATCAGCCGGGCGCCCCTTCCGCATTCCGGCGAAGGTTTCGAGGAAGGCATCGTGATCGGGCACTGCGCCGATCAGTGGCAGGCGGTCCGAAGTGGTCGCCCGCAGGCTGGCGCGTGAGACGATATCTGCGTTTGCGGTATCCCGGATCCAATAGGGAGAGAGCGTTTCGACGCCTTTCAAATTCTCCTCACGCGCAGCATCTGACGTGAAGGGCAACGTATCCGGCGCAACCTTGTCGAAGGTCGCGCCCCAGAGCCGTTTCGGGCCGAGCGCAAGGGCATAGGTGCCGCTTGCCATGGCAAACGGCGGCACATCGGCAGGGCCTTCGGTGAAATCGACCTGGCCCATGCGCGCCTCAAGGCCCAGCCACGGCAGCATGCCGCCCACTGCCATGCCATTGGCGAGGATGATCGCATCGAACGCGGCGCCATTCACGGTCCGGGCCGCCAGATCGACCTCCGGTGCGGCGCCATAGTGTTGTTCAACGCCCTCGAGCAGGGAAGGGATGAGTTTTGCCGGCTCCACGATCAGGGCGCGCTTGTGGAGGACGCCGCCGCCGGAAAGCGCTTCCAAGTCTTCCAGCGGCAAGGGTGGGTCGGCCAGCAATTTTTCGAACCGGGCAGTTTCTGCGTCATCTTTCGGAACCTGCCGGACGTCCGTTTCCGTGACACCCGGCCGTCCGGCATACATGTGCCGCGCGGCGAGGTAGGCATCGACCAGCAGCCGGGCCTGCGCCGTGTCACCGGCATCGAGCCGGGGCATGACGAGGCCCATCGGATTGCCGCTGCCGCCGCTGGCCGGGCCGTCTTCGGGGTCAAAAATCACCGGGTCTGCTCCGAGTTGCGCCAGCGCATGGGCCGCGCTTGCCCCGGCGATGCCGGCGCCGAGAATGGCGACGCGGTTTGTGCGGGGCAGGGGACGGCTGAGGCCGTAAACATCGGGCTCTGGGCTGGGCGGCGTCGCAAGACGGGCTTCCAAGCGCTCTCTTTTGCGGCCATGACCGGGTGCTTTGGCCACGGAAAAGCCGGCCTCGGCCAACCCGCGGCGCACGGCGCCTGCGACCGTGAAAGTTGCGGCCGGTGTACCCGGTACGCTGCGTTCACTTATCCATTTGAACAGGTCTGGCGCCCACATCGCCTCATTCTTCGCCGGGCTGAACCCGTCGAGAAACCAGGCATCGGCATGGTAAATGCTGTCCGGCAAAGACTCAGAGATATCAGCGAGGTGGAGGGTAAGCGTCACGCCGTCTTCCGGCCAGATGAAGTGGCGGACGCCGCGTACAGGACCCGGCCAGACCGCAATCAGCCGCTCCGACAGGTCCGCCAGCTCCGGCCAGGCAGACAGGGCCCGTGCAGCGTCCTCGCGAGCCAGCGGGAAGCCCTCATAGCTGACAAAATGCAGGAATGCGGTCGGGGAGGGCCGGGTTTCGCGCCAGAGATCCCACGCTGCGAGGAAGTTCAGCCCGGTTCCGAAACCGGTTTCGGCGATTGTGAAAGTTTCCCGCCCGCTCCAGGCCTCTGGCAGACTGCAGCCGGCGAGGAAAACGGCGCGCGTTTCACCCAATCCGTCCCCGGCGGTGAAATAGACATCGCCGGCTGCCCGGGCGACCGGCGTACCGTCGTCCTTCCAGTCGATTTCGGGCTGAGTCAGCAGGCGGGTCATCGACCGCTGGCCTAGCCTCGCGCGCGCGCATTGAGAAGAGGGCGGCGCAGGTCTTTCCCGCTGTCTGAAAGAATCTCGGACCTTTTCCCGCCCTCGCACGTTGATTGAGTGACCGCACAAATGCGGCAGACGAAAGGAGACGCACAATGGATAAGGAACATGTGAAAAGCGCCACCAAGAAGGCTGAAGGTACGCTCAAGGAAGCTGCCGGTAAGGCCGTCGGCGACAAAAGCCTCGAAATGAAAGGCAAGATGGACAAGGCCGAAGGCGAAGTCCGCGATAAAGTCGGCGATGCGAAGGATGCCGTGAAAAAGGTTTCGTAAGCCAATCCGGTTTTCAGCAAGCCGTCCGGAGATCCCGGGCGGCTTTCGCTTGCGTGGAAGGTTTCCGCCGCCCAGATAGGGGAGGCAGAGCAGGAGACAGTCATGGAAGCCTTCGATATCCGGAAGGAAGACGGCAAAACCGGCGGGCGCTATGTCACTGTCGTGGACGGCCATGAAGCTGAAATGACCTATTCCAAGGCCGGCACGTCCCGCATCATCATCGACCATACGGGGGTGCCGAAAGCGCTTGGCGGGCGCGGTGTCGGCGTGGCACTGGTGCAGCGCGCGGTGGAAGACGCCCGGGCGGCGGGCCTGAAAATCATCCCCCTCTGCCCCTTTGCGAAGGCGCAGATCGAGAAACACAAGGAATGGCAGGACGTTCTGGCATGAGCGAGATCACCCACGACCAAAACATGATGCGCTACTCATTTTTCGAGAATGGCATCGAAGCCTATCTCACCTATGAGCGCCCCCGCGCCGGCCATGTGCACATCACGCACACGATCGTGCCTGGCCCGCTGGGCGGCCGGGGTCTCGGCAAGCGGCTCGTCGAGGCGGCCATGGCCGATATCATCGCCAGCGGCGAGACAGTCTCATCCAGCTGCTGGTTCGCCACGGCACTGATCGAGAAAACGCCGCAATGGTCGGCCGCGCAGGCATGAGCGAACCGTTCTGGAAACAGAAAACGCTGGATCAGATGTCACGCGAGGAGTGGGAATCGCTCTGCGACGGCTGCGCCAAATGCTGCCTGCTGAAACTGGAGGACGAGGACACAGGCGAGATCGCCTATACGAAGCTGCATTGCAGGCTGCTCGACGGGCAGGCCTGTGCCTGCATCGACTATGAGAATCGCAAGAAGATCGTCGAGGATTGCGTGATCCTGACCCCGCAGAATGTGGCCGAGATCAAATGGATGCCGCAGACCTGTGCCTACCGCCTCGTGCTGGAAGGCAAGGATTTGCCGGACTGGCACTACCTCGTCTGCGGGGACCGCAACCGTGTCCACACAACCGGCAATTCCGTCCGGGGCCGGACCGTGTCGGAAGACACGGTCTTTGACGAGGACCCGGAAGACTGGATTGTCGACTGGGAGGGCAACCCGCCCTAGCGCCCCATCGTCGGCAGCTGGCTGGACTTTGTATCGTGATGCAGGATCGGCCCGGTCAGGAACCGCACAATTTGCGGAGTGCTGTCATCAACAATCCAACGGTAGGTACGCGCCATCCAATGGTCTGATTTCAGGGCCTTCATGTCCCGGAACCGGGAGTAGCCATAAGACATCAGCAGGATGACGACCATCGAGACGAAGAACTGTGTGAAGGCAGGTCCTGGCGTGTCGCCCTTCAGCGCCACGATGTAGAGATAGGCATTGCCATAGGCGAAGGTGAACAGGCTGGTGCGGCCGAAGATCATCCAGATGGAGTCCCGGGCCGTCTTCGCAATGCTGCGGATTATGCCGAACACGTCGATAAACAGGACCGTCGCAGCCACACCCGTCAGCAGGTAAAGCGGGTGATTGGCATTACGCAGGAAGGTCCGGGTTTGCGGATCTGCCATGTTGTAGCCGGCAAACACCATCCAGCCGAGGCAAACCAGAGCCAGAGCCACATAGGCGGTGCGCACACGCCAGCCCGGGCCCGACAGAAGGGCTTCTTTTCCAGGGCGAGCCTGCATGACTTTGCCGATGACCATGCCGGCGACAACAAAGCCCAGTCCGTGGATCACCGAAGGGCCGGTGTGCGTGAACAGGTTACCGCCATAGACGAAGGACGAAATGCTTTCGGCGCCCGGGAAAGTGCCAATCGGTCCGAGTTGTGAGATGAAAGGGAAGGATGCGTGAATGACCGCGACCGTCAGGACAAGCGGCCAGAGGCCGATGCGGGCGCTGGTCCGTACCAGCAGCGGTGCCAGGAACAGCTGGGCGGCGTAGAAGCGCAGAATGTCGGTATAAGGGGTGTCGCCCATGAACAGGCTGCAGCGGACGAAGTAAGCCAGAGAATAACCGTTCGCCAGGCAGAAAACGGCGCAGGTAAAGGCGTAAAGGATCCAGCACTGAAGGGCGCGGGTCCACAGGCGCTGGGTCGTTTCCGTTTCAAGGCCGGAGGCGTATTTGCGGGTATAGACCAGCTGAAGCATCGTTCCGAACAGGCAGAAGAACACCGGTGCGGAGATGGAAAGGAAGATGCGGAGCGCATCGATTCCGGGAATACCGTGTCCAATCCGCGCTGCGGCCATCGCATGGCCCATCATCACGAAGAAGATTGCTACTGACCGGGCAAGGTCAATTCCGAGATAACGCATCGTTTCCGCCTCATTCATTAGATCGGGGAGGCAAAGCAAGTTCCGGACCAGCTGCAATGAAACGCATGGTTAAGCGGCCTCTGCAATGATTGCCGGATGGAAACGCTACCTGCCTTTGTCGATTATCTCGCCCATGAGCGCCGCATGGCGGCCAAGACGGTGGACGCCTACCGCTCTGATCTGGCGGAATTCTTCAATTTCCTGCGCCATCACATGGGAGAAGAGCCGACTCCGAAGCTGCTGGGGGAGCTGAAAGCGCGCGATATCCGTGCCCATATCGCCCAGCGCCGCCGCGACGGCCTGTCGGATGCTTCGGTGGCCCGGCTGCTCTCTTCCATCAAGGCGCTGTACCGCTGGCTGAACCGGGCGTTCGACATCGAGAATGCGGAAGTCGCCTATTTGCAGGGCCCCAAACGCCCGAAGCGCCTGCCGCGACCTGTCTCGGCTGAGGCGGCAAAAGACATGATCGACGAGGCGGCCGACGATCCGGATGTTGCGCCCTGGATCAATGCGCGCGATGCGGCCGTGCTGTCGCTGCTGTACGGAGCCGGCCTGCGTATCTCCGAGGCGCTCAGCCTGACCGGTGCGGACGTACCCGCGCCTGAACGCCTGCGCATCACAGGCAAGGGCGGCAAGGTGCGGATCGTACCGCTGATTCCGGCGGTGCGGCAGGCAATCGATGCCTATGCGGAGCAATGCCCCTATGCCCTGACGCGGACGCAACCCCTGTTCCGGGGCGCGAAAGGCGGCGCACTCAACCCGCGCCTGATCCAGGGCCTTGTGCAGCGTCTGCGCGGCCTGCTGGGCCTGCCGGACACGGCGACCCCGCACGCCTTGCGCCATGCCTTCGCCACGCATCTCCTCGCCGCTGGGGCAGACCTCCGCGCGATCCAGACGCTGCTTGGTCACGCATCCCTCTCGACCACACAGGTCTATACCGGTGTCGATGCCAGCCGCCTGCGCGAGGTGCATGCGGCAGCCCATCCGCGGGCCTGAAGCAATCCAAACTCCCCACAAGGGGCCTGTCATGCCCATTTTCCTGCCTCAATTGCGAGCGATGGTTCACAGAACAGGAACTGGGAGACACGTCATGGGCGTGAAGCGGAACACAGTCATCGGCCTCCTGACCATTGCGGCCTTCATTGGTTGCGGCCTTGCGGCGAATGCGCAGGAAAGAGACTCCTTCATCGATTATGACGGCTTCCTTGGCGTCTCCGAAGAAGTTGCGGCCTATCGCCAGCTGCACCTCGTCCCGCTCGTTGAGTTCAACGAGATGAAGGATGAACCGGACACGATCATCCTCGATTCGCGCAGCGCCGAAGCCTATGCGATGGGACATATCGAAGGCGCGATCAATGTGAATTTCTCCGACTTCACCGAAGAGAAACTCGCCGCCGTGATCCCGTCAAAGGACACACGCATCCTGATCTACTGCAACAACAATTTCGAAGACGATATCGCTCCCGTCATGCTGAAGAGTGCGCCGCTGGCCCTAAATGTGCCGACCTTCATCAATCTCTACGGCTATGGCTACAGGAACGTCTTTGAGCTGAAGGGTATGCATTCACTGGAGGATCCGGAGATCCACTGGGTCAGCGACCTGCAGGCCCCGTAGGCACTCGCCCCGTCAGCGGGGCAGGGCGTCTACGACGCGGTGGTATTCCGCAATCGTCTCCTCGAAGATCTGCGCGATGGGCTTCACCTCCTTGATGCGCCCGGCGACCTGACCGGTCAGGGCGATCCCTGCCTCAAGGTTCCCGCCGAAATACACGTCCTGCGTTCCCGCAAATTCCCCGAAAATATTCTCCACACCTTCCTTCTGGATGCGGCTCGTCCGTTCCGTGCGCAGCGCGCGCAGGGCCGGGCCGGGGCCCGAGCGGTTGAGGAACACCGTGTCGGTGGAATCGGCGTCCACAATCGCGTCCTTCCAGTTCTGGTGCACCGGGCTTTCAGCCGATGACAGGATGCGCGTGCCCATCAGCACGCCTTCGGCGCCGAGGCAGAAGGCTGCCGCCATCGTCCGCCCGTCCATGATGCCGCCGGCGGCGACCACCGGCACGTCTACCGCCTCGCAGACCTGCGGGATCAGCACCATGGAAGCGACATCCTTCGGATTCTTGAAGCCGCCGCCTTCGCCGCCTTCCACGATCAGCCCGTCCACGCCTGCCTCGATGGCGCGCATCGCGCCCTGCAGCGACGGCACGACGTGAAACACGGTCAGGCCGGCCTCTTTCAGCATGCCGGTATATTTCATCGGGTCGCCCGCAGACGTGGTGACGAACTTGATGCCCTGGTCGATCACGAACTGGACGATGTCCGGATCGCGGACAAAGGCCTGCGCAACGTTCACGCCGAACGGCTTTTCCGTCAGCGTTTTCATCTTCTTGATCTCTTCGCGCACGGCATCGAGATCCCCGGAGGAGGTTTCGATGATGCCCATGCCCCCGGCATTCGATACGGCGGAGGACAAATGCGACCGGGCAATCCAGCCCATGGCGGCCTGGATGATGGGTTTCTCGATGCCCAGCATTTCGGTGATGCGGGTGTGGACAGGCTTTGCGCTCATATTTGTTTCCTCCTCCAGGGCAGAGAAGGCGGGAACGGGCCGTCCGGCAAGCCCTCGCCTAGCGTCAGAACACAATTACGTTAGATTGGCCCCATGATTCTGCGCGAACCCAAACCCGATGAACTCGCCGCCCTGTCCGGTCTTTGCCTGCGGTCAAAGGCGCATTGGGGCTATTCCGGCGACATGCTGAAGGCCTTCGAAAGGGAGCTGACCGTCACGCCAGAAGACCTTGCCGAAGACGCCATCATGCTGGCCGAGGACAAGCGCGGCATCGCGGGCCTCGTGCAGCTCTCGAAACAGGGCGACGACGCCGTGCTGGAAAAGCTGTTCGTGGAACCCGACCGGCTGGGCGAGGGGACAGGCAAGCTGCTCTATGTCTGGGCCTGCCGCGTCGCGCGGGACAATGGCGCGAAGAACCTTCTGATCGACTCAGACCCCGACGCCGCCGCCTTCTACGAAGGCCTCGGCGCCGTCCGCAGCGGCACGGCGGAGTCCGCCTCCATCCCGGGCCGCCAATTGCCCCGCCTGGTGCACCCATTGGGTTAGCCGGCTGCGGCGAGATCCCCGGCGGAGGATGGGACAAGGTCCCGGTATGCCCGCCAGCTGGCGAGGCCGATCACCGGGAAAGTGACGATCAGGCCGACAAAGCCTGTCGCGATGCCCAATACAGTCAGTGCCACGATGATGATGCCCCAGAGCAGCATCGGCAGAAAATTCCTTGCTACCGAGCGCAGGCTGGTGAGCGTTGCGACGAACACGTTCGCCTCCGTGTTCAGCAGCATGGGCGCCGAAACCACGATCAGGGAGAAAGCGAGAAAGGCGATGACACCACCGATGATCGTGCCGGTCATTACCATGTTGTGGCCTTCCGGATCGAACAGCATGAAATCCACGAGTGCCGGCAGCGTCTTGTGGAACTTGTGCGTTGACAGCCCATAGACCAGGTGCGCCATCTCCACCCAGACCGAATAGACCAGGAACAGTGCGAAGCCGAGGACGAACAGGTCCTGCCGAAGGGCCGAGCGCACGAACAGGATATCGCCCATCCGCGGGCGTTCGCCGCGCTCCAGTGTCCGACCGGTCTGGTACAGACCCATGGCCAGGATGGGGGCCACCAGCATGAAGCCGGCCGCCACCACGAAAAGGAACCGGATTGCCCCGGCCTGGTAGAGCGCAGCTGTCAGGCCGACGCTCGCCGCGACAAGGATCGCCCCGTAGGTAAGACTCGGTCCCAAGGATTTCCGGAAATCCGACCATCCGCCAGCCAGCCACCGAAACGGTGCAGACAGGCCGACGGTATTGACGTCCGGCAGACCGGTTGCAGCCTGCGTCATGTTTTCCTCCCAAACCGCCATGTTGCCCGGCGGATGAAGCAACGTTAGGGCTGCCGCGCGTGGATGGAAAGACCAATGATAATCGGCCTCTTGCCCCCTGACCGGCTGGAGAGAAGACAGGCAGGCTGCTCTATGTCTGGGCCTGCCGCATCTTGTGCATCCGCGGGGCTGGGACTCTAACTTCCGAAATCTGAAGCATGTGCTTTCAGGTGCGCATCGAACCGGTCGAAGTCCGCCGCGATCTGCGGGGCCTTGCTGACATCGTGCGCCGCAAAAGTCGGCAGGGGCGACAAGGCGAAGAAAGCGAAATTGATGTGCACCGGGGCCAGCAGTTCATCGAGGCTTCGGCCGGCGAACAGGGGCTGGGTCGGATCATTGAATGCCGCACGGGGCGCATTCAGCGTGACCGACAACATGTAGCGTTTGCCTTCAAGTTTTCCGCCGGAGCCATACTGCTGTGAAGGGTCTTTCCGCGTGCGTCCGTCGCCGCGGGCAAGGCGCCCGTCCATACCGGCCGTATAGACCTCATCGAGATACCGCTTCAGCGACCAGGGCAGGCCCATTGAATTCAGCGGGAATTGCAGGAAGATCAGGTCAGCCCAGAGCTGGTTTTCGACTTCACGCTCCAGGTCCCACGGCTCTGCCGTGCGCACCTGCCGGACGGTCGCGCCGTCTGCCTCGAAGTGCGTCTGCGCGCGGTCGCAAAAGGCCTGGTTCAGCTTGCCCGGCGAGGTCGGGAAAGGCTGGTGGCCATTGATCAGGAGGATGGATGTCACGGGGCGCATGTAGACCATGCCTGCCTCACAAGCGCAATGCAGGCCTTGCCCCGCATGCGGTCCGGGGCTAAATGCGCTTAATCGTGGTGATTTGGCCGGCCGGCTTGCAGCCACGTAAAACAAGTCGCTAAAAGGGCCGCGCGCAGGAAATAAGACCCGTTCCGCGAACCCTTTTCTCCCTTGTTTTCAAGTCCTAAGCTGGCCGATCCAAGTGAGAGTAACTTCTGTGCCGATCAAGATTCCTGACGCCCTGCCTGCCCGTGACACGCTTCTCAAAGAAGGCGTGGCGGTGATGCGCGCGTCAGAGGCGGCACGGCAGGACATCCGCCCGCTGCAGATCGGCCTCCTGAACCTGATGCCGAACAAGGTCCGCACGGAGACGCAGATCGCCCGCCTGCTGGGCGCCTCACCCCTGCAGATCGAACTGTCGCTGATCCGCATCGGCAATCACACGCCGAAGAATACCTCTGCAGACCATCTGATCAGCTTCTATGAAACCTGGGAGCAGGTGGCCGACCGCAAGTTCGACGGCTTCATCGTTACCGGCGCGCCGGTCGAGCAGCTGGACTTCGAAGACGTCACCTATTGGGGCGAGCTGAAACAGATTTTCGACTGGACACGGACGAATGTGCATTCGAACCTGTTCATCTGCTGGGGCGCGATGGCTGCGGCCTGGCACTTCCACAAACTGCCGAAATACCAGCTGGCCAAGAAGGCCTTCGGCATCTACCGCCAGCGCAATCTCGCCCCGGCCTCACCTTATCTGAACGGCTTCTCCGACGACTTCCTGATCCCGGTTTCCCGATGGACGGAAGTGCATGCCGAGGACGTCGCCGCCCGCCCGGAGCTGGACCTGCTGGTCGACTGCCCGGCCACCGGGCCGAGCCTGCTGGAGCACGCCCCCAGCCGCAGCGTCTTCATGTTCAACCATGTTGAGTATGACAGCTTCTCTCTCAAGGAAGAGTATGAACGCGACCTCGCCGCCGGCAGCGATATCGCCATCCCGTTCAACTACTTCCCGGACGACGACCCCACCCGCAAGCCGCTGAACCGCTGGCGCAGCCATGCCCACCTCCTGTTCGGCAACTGGGTGAACCAGGTCTATCAGTCCACGCCCTATGACCTCGCCGAGATCGGGAAGGCGTGAGATATGGCAGCCGCGCTTGTCCCTGAACTCTATGTCAGAGACCTCGATCGCAGCCTGGACTTTTATTGCGGCGTCCTGGGCTTCCACATTGTCTATCAGCGCTCCGGAGAACGCTTCGCCTATATCGAACGGAATGGGGCAGAGCTGATGCTGGAAGAGCCTGTCGGCAGGGTCTGGCTCGCCGGGCCGCTTGAACCTCCCTATGGCCGGGGCGTCAACTTCCAGATCGAAGTCGCCGATGCTGCCGCCTTGCGGGAGGCGGCGCTCGCTGCCGGTGCGCCGCTGGTCATGGATCTCGAAGAAAAGACCTATCTGCGGGATGATGAACCGATCCGCGTGCGCCAATGCGTGGTGCAGGATCCGGACGGCTATCTTCTCCGCTTTTCGGAACTGGTATGACGGCGTAGGACTAGGCGATGATTCCCGCCGAAGCGCCTTCACCGGAACTTTCCTACGCATCCTATTTCGAGGACCCGGTGAAGCGCCGTCTGGTGCGTGTGGTGGAACGTTTCTCTGGCCAGCCGCGCCTGAAGAAACTTTACCAGCATTACCGCGAGCACCTCGCCAATGACGTGCCCTTCTTCGAAGCCGCGATCCGCTTGCTGGACCTCGACGTCCAGTTCTCCGCCTCGCGCCTTGCCGAAATCCCGAAAGAGGGCCCGCTGGTCGTTGTTGCGAACCATCCTTTCGGCGTGCTGGACGGGCTGATCATCTGCTGGCTGGTGAGCCTGCAGCGGCCGGATTTCCGGGTGCTGACAAACTCCGCGCTCGATGGCGTACCAGAGGCGCGGGACTATCTGCTCCGCGTCGACTTCTCCGGCACGCGCGAGGCGATGGCTGCCAACGTCGCCATGCGCAAGGCCGCGCTGGACCACATCAAGGCGGGCGGCTGCGTCATCGTCTTTCCCTCGGGCGGCGTCTCCACCACGCCGCGCCCGTTCGACCGCACCGCCGTGGACGATGAGTGGAAGCCTTTCACGGCAAAACTGATCACCCATGGAAATGCCTCGGTGACGCCCGTCTTTTTCGATGGCCAGAATTCCCGCCTGTTCCAGATGGCGAGCCATCTCTCGCTGGAGCTGCGCCTCGCGCTCGTCTTCCGTGAAGTCCGCCGCCGCATGGGCAAGTCGCTGCGCGTCGAGATCGGGCAGACGCTGTCGCCGGACGACCTCGCCGCCGCCGGCAAGCGCCGCGGCCTGATGGAATTCCTTCGGGAGCGGACCTATGAGCTCGCTGGCCCCGCCCAGCACGCCCGCCTCGCCCGCGCCGGCATACGCTTCCAGCAGAGAAAGCCGCTAGTTTACCGTTGAGCCCGCGCGCGACATTCCGGAAGATCGCCTCAGAGAAAAAGGAGCAATAGGGGAGCGTATGAGCCAGAAGGCAGACAAGTCAGATCCCGTCGCCGCAGCAAAAGCCCTGCTGCCGGAACTTGCCGCCCGTGCAAACGAAATGGACGAAGCCCGCGCCGACCTCCGTCTGGCCTGTACATATGTCACCCGTACCGGCGCAGACATCTGCCGCAACCTATATGAGCTTGGCGGCGGCGCGGACCTGTTCAAAACTTCGCCCCTCCAGCGCCAGTTCCGGGATGCCCAGGCCATGACCCAGCATATCATCACCGTCCCCGCCACATGGGAGCAGACCGGCCGCATCCGCTTCGGCCTGCCAATTGACGGAGGCATGATGTGAACGAACTGCAAGTCCTCGTCGATGCCGACGCCTGCCCGGTGAAGGAGGAGGTCTACCGCGTCGCCCTGCGCCATGAGGTGCCGGTGGTGATCGTCGCGAATTCCTACATCCGCATCCTGGAACATCGCCTCATCTCCCGCCAGATCGTGACGGACGGGTTCGATGCCGCCGATGACTGGATCGCGGAGCAGGCGGGGGCGGCAAGCCTCGTCATTACCGCCGACATTCTCCTCGCCCAGCGGACGCTGGAGAAAGGCGCGCGTGTGCTCGGCCCGAATGGCAAGCCCTTTACCGATGCCTCAATAGGGAATGCGGTCGCCGTGCGCGCGATCCATGCAGACCTCCGTGCAGGTCTTGGCGAGGGCGCGCCCAAGGGTGCCGCGCCCTTCACGAAACAGGACCGCTCCCGCTTCCTGAATGCGATGGACACCGCGCTGGTCGCCCTGAAAAAGTCGCTCTAGCGCACGGCAGGTTCGAGAAGGCGGAACGTACCGGTATCCGCATCCAATTCGACAAGACCGCCTTCCGGCACGGTGAACTGGTCCGTCAGGTGGCCGATGAATGCGCCGGTAAAGGCGGGCACGCCGAGCGGCTTCAGATGGTGATCCAGCACTTCGGTCAGGGTGAAGCCGCCAATGCTGCTGCCCTGGCTGCAATCGGTGCAATTACCGACAATCACCCCGGCAACGCGGCCCAGAACGCCCGCCTGGCCAAGCTGGGTCAGCATCCGGTCCACGCGGTAGACGGCTTCGTCGATATCCTCGAAGAACAGGATCGCCCCGTCGAAAGAGGGCAGGTAGGGCGTGCCGACCAGCGCCGTCATCACAGTGAGGTTCCCGCCCAGCAGGCGCCCGCGCGCTGTGCCCGGCGTGATCGTCTGGGTACGCCATTTCCGCTGGACAAGCCGGTCTTCCGTCGCGACCGGGTTGACATAGTCGGGTGTGGCGGCATCGAACAGCAGCGGCTTGAACGTCTCCAGCGATTGCTTGCCCCAGGCGGATATGCCGACCGGGCCATGGAACGTCACCATCCCCGTTTTGGCCTGAATGGCGAGGTGAAGCGCGGTGATGTCGCTATAGCCGATCAGCGCCTTCGGGTTCAGTCCGATCAGGTCGAAGTCGAGATGCGGCAGGATCCGCGCCGTGCCCCAGCCGCCGCGCACGCTCATGATGGCATTGACGTCCGGATCGCCGAACATCTGGTTCACGCCGTCCGCGCGGGCCTTGTCGTCGCCAGCGAAATAGCCGTCGCGGTCCAGAATGTTGTGCGCCCGTTTCGACTTCAGGCCGAGATTGCCGAGGGCCTCCTCGATCAGCTGAATGGCGAAGGGCTCCCACGTTGCCGAAGCCGGCTCGATCAGGCCGACCGTGTCGCCCGCTTTCAGCCGCGGCGGCAGGAGGAGCGGCATTCCACCGGCCTTCGCTTTTGCCTGTGCCATCGCTTGCGGCCCCAGCGCCAGCATTGCGCTGGCCATCCCCAACATCTGTCTCCGGTTCATCCGCGCCTCAGATCCTTGTTCGATTCACCCCGTTGCGGCGCCAAACATAGTCGGACTTCATGCCGCCGCGCCAGCAGGCTTCCTGCTAGGATCCCGCCGGTGATCTGATCTGCCGGATTTCCGGGCGCTCACATTCTGTTGATCAGGTTTGGCGGTCTGGCCGATTGCGATTAAAAACAGACCGGTCTAATAATAACCCAACAGGCCAGAGGAGGTGCCAGATGGCCCGGACCAGGAACCAGGAAAATTACGATGCCGCGAGGGAGAAACTTCTCGAGACCGGCCAGCAATTGTTCCGCCAGAAGAGTTTCTCCGAAACCGGCATCAATGACGTGCTGAAGCAAGCCGGCGTCGCCAAGGGCTCCTTCTATCACTACTTCGACAGCAAGGAGGCATTCGGCATTGCTGTTGCCCACCGCTATTCCGAAGCGCAGGTCGATTTTGCGCGCCAGATTCTGAGCGACCAGAGCGTGGCGCCACTGGCCCGCCTCAGGAATTTCTTTGAAAGCGCACGCTCCGATATGGCGCACAGGGGGTTCGGTGAGGGCTGCCTGATGTGCAACCTCACGACCGAACTCGCCGACGAGATTCCGGCATTCCAGTCGGAACTCAAGGACAACTGGGCCGGGCTTTCGGCCGAGATCGCTGCCTGCCTGCGGGAAGCAGACCTGTCGGCGATCGGACTCTCGCATCTGAGCGCGGAAGAAGCCGCCGACTGGCTCCTCAATGCCTGGAGCGGCGCCCTGACCCGCATGAAGGCGGCCGGAGATGACGGCCCCCTCAACCTCTTTCTCAAATCAGTCTTCAAAACCGGAGTGTAGAAGCATGACCCAATTCACCGCCAAAACGGTCCTTGTCACCGGCGCCAGCCGGGGCATCGGCCTGCTGACCGCGCAGACGCTTGCGGCACGCGGCCACTACGTGTTCGCCGGCATGCGCGACATCAGCGGCCGGAACCGCGATGCCGCGCAGGCCCTGCAGAAATCCGCAGCCGAAGCGGGCCAGTCCCTGCGTGTGGTGGAGCTCGATGTCACCTCGCAGCATGATTGCACGCGGGTGGCCGCCGAAATCGAACTGGAACGCCCGCTGGACGTGCTTGTGAACAATGCCGGCATCATGCCGGTGGGCGTGACGGAGGCTTTCTCGCTTGATCAGGTCCGGGCGTGCTTCGACGTCAACATGTTCGGCCTCGCGACGATGAGCCAGGCAGCCTTGCCTGCGATGCGCAAACGCCGGGAAGGGCTGCTGATCAATATCAGCTCCTCCGCCGGGCGTCTGGCGCTTCCGTATTTCGGGGTGTACTGCGCATCGAAATGGGCGATGGAGGCCTATTCGGAAAGCCTGAACTACGAGCTCGCCCCGTTCAACATCCAGTCGGTTCTGGTCGAGCCGAGCGGTCATGCGACGGACCTTGTCAGCACTGCGCCGTCCCCGGACAGACATGTCACGCTGGACTCATACGGTCCGTATGCCGCGGGGCGGGACAAGATGCTGGGCATGTTCGAGGCGCTTTTCGCGGAAGGTCTTTCCGGAAACGACGCCCAGAACGTCGCCGACCGGATTGTGGCGCTGGTCGAGATGCCGGGCGAGCGTCCTCTGCGCACGCAGGTCGGTGACGACATGGGCGTCACCGCGATCAACGAAGCGACCGCACCGATCCAGTCAGGCCTGATCGAGCAGCTGTCCGGCGTCTATGCGGTCGAGGAGGCCTACGAAGGCACCTGACCCGAATCCGCTGCTTCCGCAAGCAGCCCAGCCCCTTTGGGCTGGGCTGACGGTGAACAGTAACCCGCTTGGGGTTTGCCTAGAGGTTCATCTGGCTCTGGGTGGTCAGGGCGACGAGCTTGCCATCCTCGCGTTCGATCCGGGTCTGCCAGACCTGAAGGCGGCGGCCGATGCTGACCGGCGTCGCCGTCGCGGTGAGGACGGAGCCGGCAGGCGCCGCCGCGATCAGGTTCGTCTTGCTCTCGGGCGTGGTGGTCGTCTTCGCGCCGTCCGGCAGGTTCAGAAAGGCGCCCAGCGCCCCCGCGCAGTCGGCCAGCGTCATCAGGAAGCCGCCATGGGCGATGCCGCCGGCGGTGCAGAGATCATCCCGGACGGTCGCCCGCGCGACGATCCTGTCCTTTCCGGCCTCGACCACTTCAAAGCCGATCAGCTTCGCAAAAGGCATCGAGGCGGCGAGGGCGGCAAGCTGGTCAGCGGTCATTTCCGGCTCCTGTACATGGTGTTTTCATTGGATTGTTCATGGTCCGGGGCGCGGACTTGTCCAACAGGCTATCCACTCGGTGGGGCAGGCCAAGACCTGCCCGCGCGGCAGCGCTCACACTTGCCCTTAACCGCTTTCATGCTAGAGCCCGTTCATGAACGGGATCACACTCCATAAGGGCGACCTGCCGACCGGGCTCGACTTCGGCCCCCTCGTCGCTATCGACTGCGAGGCCATGGGCCTCAACCTCCACCGGGATCACCTGACGCTGGTCCAGCTGTCGTCCGGCGACGGCACGGCGCACCTGGTGCAGCTTGGCCGGGATTATGACTGCCCGAACCTGAAAACCCTACTGACCGATCCGAAGGTCGTGAAGATCTTCCACTACGGCCGCTATGACATCGCCATGATGCTGCGCTGGATGGGAATCACCTGCGCGCCGGTCTGGTGCACCAAGATCGCCTCGAAACTGGCCCGCACCTACACAGACCGCCACGGTCTGAAGGATGTCGCCCGCGAAGTGGCCGGGGTCGAGCTGTCCAAGGCGCAGCAAAGCTCCGACTGGGGCACCGCGGAGCTCAGCGACGCGCAGATGCAGTATGCCGCCTCCGATGTGCTGTACCTGCATCAGATCAAGGCCGGGCTGGAAGCCATGCTGATCCGTGAGGGCCGGCTGGAAATGGCGCAGGCCTGCTTCGATTTCCTGCCCATGCGCGCCCGGCTGGACCTGTCTGGTTGGGACGAGCAGGACATTTTCTCTCATAGCTGACCGGTGGTCATGCCTTCGCCGCTTTTGTCATGGCAGGATCGCGTTTAAACAAATCAGCTGAGTTGCTTACAGGTTCGCCAACGGCATGGACGCCGCCACACACCATGATCCCGCCTCGCTCTGGGCCCCGCGCCGCCAGCTGACGCTGGCGCAGGCCCGCAAGCGATCGGAACGTGTGCGGATGCTGCGCATGCTGTTCGTCGCCTGCGCGGCGGTCTCAATCGGGTTTTTCGCCGGACATGTCATCAAGAGTGCCCTGACCAGCGATTCCCGGCCGGTCAGCGTGACCAAGGATGCGTCCGTGACCATGCTGAACCCGCGCTTCACAGGGCGGGATTCTACCGGGCAGAGCTTCCAGATCACGGCCGATGCCGCGCGCCGCCGCCGCGCGGAAGACCAGGCGGTCGACCTGGTCGCCCCTATCCTCACTGACGAGGCCGGCAGCCGGGTCAGCGCGCCGTCCGGCATGTATGACCGCGCCGCCGGCATTCTGGAACTTTATGACGATGTCAGCATCACGGACGCGTCAGGCTACACCTTCGTGTCGACGGGGGCGCGGGTATATGTCGGGGAAGGCCGGGTCGAGGGCCTGTCGCCACTGCAGGGGAAAGGTCCCCTTGGCGACATCCGCTGCGACTCGTATGAAGTTCTGGAAGACGGCAACCGCATTGTCTGCGCAGGCAATGTGCGCACAGTCATATATCCGGCGCCCGCAGAAGAGGCGCCGACTGAAACGGAAACGACGGGTGAAGGTGATACGGATGGCTCGAACTAGGATTCTCGGCGCCCTGCTGGCGGGCTTGTTTGCGGCGTTCGCTGTGCCGGCCCACGCCCAGATCTCGTCTGAAGGCGGGCCGATCTACATCAATTCCGACCGCACCGAGAGCCTGGAGCGGGAACGCAAGGTCCTGCTGATCGGCAATGTCGACATCCAGCAGGGCGATGCCCGCCTGCGCGCCGACCAGGTCACCATGGTCTTCGCCAGCAAGGAAGGTGGTGCAACCAGTACTGTGGGCGGCAGTTTCGGCCAGATCGAGTCGATGACGGCCGAAGGTGATGTCTT
The DNA here is from genome assembly GCF_003263315.1 of Hyphomonas sp. GM-8P. NCBI lineage: Bacteria > Pseudomonadati > Pseudomonadota > Alphaproteobacteria > Hyphomonadales > Hyphomonadaceae > Hyphomonas > Hyphomonas sp. GM-8P. Next base: position 72,795 of record NZ_AWFE01000056.1, on the reverse strand, counting down.
CTATGTCACGCCCGAATTGAAGGCGAAGGGCGACCAGGGGGTCTATGTCGCCACCACCGATACGATCACCATGACGGGCAACGTCGCCCTGATGCGCGGACGCGATGTGGCAGAAGGGGAAGTGCTCAAGCTTGAGATCACGAACCGGCGCACCACATTGGATGGCGGCGATGGCCGCACGCGCATGATGATCGACCCGGATTCCGAAACCGGATCGAATGGGTAAATTTCAAAAGGATCGTGAAACCGATCTTAAGCATGTGAAGGTATCAGTCGTTCCGGGCAACAAACGCCCGCACTGAAAGGGATTCCGGAGAAAGATGACCGAGCCGGCCGAAGGCCTTGTCGTTAAGAATATTGCCAAGTCATTTGGCAAGCGACAGGTCGTGCGGGATGTCTCGCTTTCTCTTCAGCGCGGGGAAGTTGTTGGCCTGCTTGGACCCAACGGGGCCGGCAAGACGACCTGCTTTTATATGATCATGGGCCTCATCGGCGTCGATTCCGGGGAAATCTCGATCGATGGCGAGGATGTAACCCGTCTTCCAATGTATCAGCGCGCACGCCTCGGCGTGGGCTATCTTCCGCAGGAAGCCTCCATTTTCCGGGGCATGACGGTGGAAGAAAACGTGTTGGCTGTGGCGGAACTGGTCGAAAAAGACCGCGCCGCCCGCATGGCACAGGTCGATAGCCTGCTCAGCGAACTGCACGTGGAACATCTGCGCCACCAGGCCGCCACCTCCCTGTCGGGGGGCGAACGCCGCCGTGTCGAGATTGCCCGCGCGCTCGCATCGCGTCCAAGCTTCATGCTACTGGACGAACCGTTCACCGGTATCGACCCGCTTGCCATTTCCGACATTTCCGACCTTGTCCGCTACTTGAAGCAGCGTGGCCTGGGCGTCCTGATTACGGACCACCAGGTGCGCGAGACGCTCCAGATCGTCGACCGGGCCTATGTGATGTATGATGGTGAAGTGCTTTTCAACGGCTCGCCGGACAGCGTGCTGAAGAATGAGGACGTGCGCAGGGTCTATCTGGGTGAACAGTTCGCCGCTTGATCTCAGGGGGCGCGGCTTATGGCCATGAAACAATCACTCGACATGCGCCAGGGGACATCCCTGGTTATGACGCCGCAACTGCAGCAGGCGATCAAGCTGCTGCAGCTTTCCAATCAGGAACTTGCCGAGTTCGTCGAAGCAGAGATCGAGCGTAATCCGCTGCTCCAGAAAGCTGAAGACAATGACGGCCCCGCCGAAGGCCGCGAGCCGGCCCGCCGGGAAGAGATGTCGCTCGACGACCGCTCCGGCATGGGCGAGGCGCGCGAACAGCTGGATGCCCCGGGTGAGGACGTCTACGAGCCGGGCACGGGCTCCGACAATGCGATGCCGGCCGGTGTCTCCGGTCCCTCCGCCAAGGCCGACTGGTCCGGCGTCGGGGCAGGGCCTGCCAGCGACGATTTCGATGTGGCGTCCAACACCTCATCCAATATCACGCTGAACCAGCACCTGCACGACCAGCTCCAGCTGGCCGGTCTTTCCGCGGCTGACCGCCTGATCGCAGCGCGCCTGATCGACGAGACCGATGATGGCGGCTATCTCCGCACGACCGTCGAAGAAGTCGCCAGGGATCTCGGCGCCGACGAGGCGAATGTCGAAGCCGTGCTGCATGTTTGCCAGGGCTTTGAGCCAACGGGCGTCATGGCCCGCTCCATTCCGGAATGCCTGGCGCTGCAGCTGAAAGAGCGCGGCCGCTATGACCCGGCCATGGAAGCGATGATCGAGAACCTCGCGCTCGTCGCCAAGCATGATTTGAAAACCCTGTCGGACCGCTGTGGCGTCGGCAAGGAAGACCTGATGGACATGATGGCGGAGCTGCGCCAGCTCTCGCCGAAGCCGGGCTCTGGCTACTCCTCCGACACGACCATCGCCGTCCAACCGGACGTGTATGTGCGTGAGCTGCCGAACGGCATGTTCGCCGTCGAACTGAATTCCGACACGCTACCCCGCGTGCTGATGGACAAGGCCTATTATGCCGAAGTCTCGGCGCTGAAGATGCGCGACCAGGAGAAGGAATTCATCTCCGAATGCGCCGCTTCCGCCAGCTGGCTGATCAAGTCGCTGGACCAGCGCGCCCGCACCATCCTGAAAGTCGCAAGCGAAATCGTGCGCCAGCAGGATGCCTTCTTTGCGCACGGTGTCGCGCACCTGAAGCCGCTGAACCTGAAACAGGTGGCCGACGCGATCGAGATGCATGAGTCGACGGTCTCCCGCGTGACGACCAACAAATACATGTCGACGCCGCGCGGCCTGTTCGAGCTGAAATACTTCTTCTCCGCGGCCATTCCGGCAACCGGGGGCGGGGAGGCGCATTCCGCCGAAGCCGTCCGCTACCGGATCAAGCAGCTGATCGAGAAGGAAGACCCGGAAGACGTGCTCTCCGACGATCAGATTGTGGAAATCCTGACCGGCTATGGCGTCGAAATTGCCCGCCGCACGGTTGCAAAATACCGCGAAAGCCTGAACATCCCCTCCAGCGTCCAGCGCCGCCGCATAAACCGCGCCAGCTGAGGGGGGGGCGTTCAAGCAGGCCATCGCGCTAGCATGGCCTCAGTTCCCGGCACCGGGCGATGACGAAATCCAATATCGCGCTCAAGTGCGGCTTCATCGAGAACGTGGTAGCTGGACCGGTAATCGTAACCGGCCATAGCCGCCTGGTCGCGGCTCATCGCGAAATACACGACATCCACGCCCGCATTGCGAAGCGCCATGGCGCACATGGCGCAAGGCTCACCCGATGCGATCACGGCATGACCTCGAAGGCTCGTCCGTCCGAGTCTGGCCGATGCATCGCGAAGTGCTTCGATCTCCGCATGAGCCGTCGGATCGCTACAGGCGACAACGCGGTTCACACCCTCTCCGACAACAGATCCGTTTGCGTCGACAACGAGCGCAGCGAACGGTGCGGCGCCTGCGATTGCGCGTTCGGTCGCCAATTCGAGCGCGCGCTCCATCAAGGCATCAAGATTGGGCAACTCGTGGGAGGCGGCCATCGTGTTCTTTCCCGATTGAAGGGGACGGATTACGTCGGCCCGTATTTCAGGCTGCTTGCCGTGCCGCCGTGAGACGCGCAACCAGCGCGTCGATCGACTGTTCCGCCTTGGCGAGCGAAGTCTGCAGACGCTCGTCGGCGAACTCGTCGTACTCCACGGCGATTGAGTGCATCTGCGTGATACCGATATAGGCGAAGGGTGTCCGCACGCCGGGCTCGACATGGTTGCTTTTTTCAAGCCGCTCGCCGGGCTCGTACCCGAAATCGCCGCGCGAGGAGAGAACGACCAGTTGTTTGCTTGCGGGCACCATCGGCCAATAGGGTTCGCCATCGCGGCTGCGGTCAAAGCCGAAGGTCCTGCCGACGCGCACGATGTTGTCGATATAGGCCTTGAACTGAGCCGGAACGCCGAAATTGTACATCGGCACCCCGGCGACGATTACGTCGGCGTTCAGCAATTCATCGACAAGCGTATCGCTTTCGGCCAACACCTCGTGCATCCAGGCCTCCCGCTGATCGGCCGGTGTGAAGGCGGAATGAATCCAGCGACCGGTCACCGGCGCCGGAGGGGTCTGTCCAACATCGCGGTAGAGGATCGTGTCGTGCGGCCGGATTGTGCGCCAGGCCTCGACAAATTTTGCGCTCAGACGCCGGCTATGCGAGCCGAACTGTGTTTCGTCCGAGCGGCCGGGGCGGGCGCTTGCATCGATATGCAGAATGGTGGCCATGTGAATTCTCCTGGTTCTGAGGCATGTCGCCGGTTCTCAAGGGCTATATTTTTCATTCACGGGGCCGTTCTACAAAGACATGTTTTGGACCAATGCATGAGAAAGAGTCATCTATTGATTCAATCGATCACTACCTATCGCTCAGTTTCATGCGATCTTGTCTTTGCCGAGAGAGAAATTCCAATTCGAAAACTTCTTTGATGATGAAGTTAGGCTCATGTATGAGGGGGTATGCTCCGTGCCATGCCTTCCCTCATCTCGCTGCGCGCGTTCGATGCTGCTGCCCGTCTCGGGAGCTTCAAGGACGCCGCAGGCGAACTTTCGGTGTCGCCGACCGCCGTGTCGCACCACATTCGCGGGCTGGAACAGGCGCTCGACGTACAGCTCTTCGTGCGCGAGACGCGCGCGGTGCATCTGACCGAGACCGGGCGGCGGCTGTCTGAGCGGCTGGCCTCCGCCTTCACCGAGATCGCCGACGCGCTGAGCGAGGTTCATGCCACCGAACACGAACTGACCGTAACGACCACCCCGGCCTTCGCTGCACTCTGGCTTGTGCCGCGAATGGAGGCGTTTCACGCGGCGCATCCCGATATCCGCTTGAGGCTCGAAACCGGCACGGTACCTGTGGATCTTGCGCGAGACCGGCGGATCGATCTGGCGATCCGGTACGGCGTCGATGAAGGGCCTTTGCTGGCGTGCGCGCTGCCGCCGGAGCGGATCGGCCTCTATGGGGCGCCGAACATGGTCGCGGCGCTTGGCGGGCGCTTGAATGGCGCAACAATCCTGAGCACCGAGTGGGAACAACCGGGCCTGCCGCCCATAACGCCCGAAGCGTGGATTGCGGCTGCGTCAGCCGATGACAAGCCCGAGCTGCGGCAGTTTGAGCAGGAGCACCATGTTGCACAATGCGCGATCGCCGGGCAGGGGTTGGCGCTCATCAGCAACCTGCTTGCGGGGGATCTGGTGGCGCGCGGGCTGCTGACGCCTTTCCGGCCGGACATCCAGTTGCGGGGACTCTCCTACAGCGTGCTCTGCCTTCCGGAGCGGGTCCGGGTACGGAAGATCGCGCGCTTCATTTGCTGGCTTGAGGCTTCATACGAATAGGACGGATCCGAGTTGGCCTGTCGCAGACGGTGAATCTGTTGCAACGAAGGCTTCCGTCGATCACCTGCCAATGGACAAACAGCTGCAGACGGTTTTTATTCCGCCTGTGCTACCGTTTCGTCAGCGAACATCTCGTTCAGATACGCTGCCAGCCGTACGCCCCCCTTCGACAGTTGTTGGCGCAGGAAACCGCGGGTCTTGTAGACATAGTCGTAGGAGAGGATCTGGCTGTCCGGATAGATCTGGTCACGGATGGCCGCGCTCTCGTCGGCCCACTGGCCCGGCGTTGCGGCAGACCAGACGAGCACATCCTCAGCGGTGATCTTGGCGGTCAGCCAATCGGTCCATTCGGTGTAGGAGAGTTCCTGATTGTTGATCAGCAGCTCGTCCCAGACTTCGTGCAAATTGGTCCGCTCTTCAAAGAAGTAGCAGGTGAAGAGGTTCGCGCCCCGATCTGTGCCGTTGCCGGCATGCAGCGGCTGCTGCAGATCACCGACAAGGTGGATGATGAAGCGGAGCGCCAGCTGGCGCTGTTCCAGCGGCTGGGTCTCATCGATGGCGATGGCGCGGAAATGTTCGAGCGCCGTGATCGCGTTGCCCTCCGGCGGCGGGGTGATGTCCGCATAGACCTCGCCTTCCGGGATGGTGACATAGTGCCAGGGATTTGCCTCGCGGCGCCAGAAGTCAGACGAGTCGGAGCGCATGAAATCCGGCCAGTCGGAAGCCTCTGCCATGCTCTCCGCGCCGAGGATCTCTTTCACCGCTGCGGCGGCCTCATCGCTCAGATATTCGTCTCCAATGGCGGCGACGACGCGGTGGCCGGTCTTGCCCCAGGCGTGGGCAGGCGAGGCCGCAAGAGCGGCAAGGGCGAGGCTGAGCAGCAGGCGGCGCATGGCAGGTCTCCGGCAGGGAACGGGGCGGGAAAGGGTTACCCGACTGTTGGCGTCATTTCCCGCTAAGGGCAAGCGCATCGACGTCGCGGCGATGCGGCAGGCTCGGCTGGGCGCCGGGCTTTGTGCAGGCGAGCGCCCCGGCGGTGACGGCGAAGGCGAGCGCCTCCTGCGGAGACATGCCCTCAATCAGGGCCACCGTCAGCGCGGCCGTGAACGTGTCCCCGGCGCCGACCGTGTCGACCACCTCTACCTTTGGCGGCGCGGCCCGGGCGATTTCCTGCCCGTCCTTGTAAAGCACCGCGCCCTCCGCGCCGAGGGACACAGCGACCAACGCGCCGGAGGCTTTCAGCCGGTCGCCATAGACCTCTGCCTCAGTCTCGTTGACGGAGATGAGATCCGCTTCGGCCAACAATTCGTCCGGCACGGGCAGGGCGGGGGCGAGGTTCAGGCTGACGAAACCCGTCGCCTTCTTTACCGCCGCCAGCAGGGCCGGCACAGGCACTTCCAGCACGCCCATCATGTGTTCGATCGGCAGGTGCGCGACGTCATCCGGGCGCAGAACATGGTTCGCGCCGGGACAGACGACGATCAGGTTTTCGCCTGACCGTGCATCGACGGCGATCAGTGCCACGCCCGTTGTCTCGCCATTCACATGCGCAACTTCGGAAAGGTCGACACCGCCATCCTGCAACAGTTTCAGCGCTTCGTCGGCCATGTCATCGGCGCCGACGGCCGCGACCAGACGGACCTCTGCGCCAAGGCGCCGGGCGGCCAGGGCCTGGTTCGCGCCCTTGCCGCCGGGATGGCGGGCTAACCGCGCGCCGCCGACCGTTTCGCCCGGCCGGGGCAGGGCGGGGCCGGTGCCGACAATGTCGAGATTGATCGAACCGACGACGGTAATCATGCGCGCTCCATCAGCGAGATGATGAGGTCGAAGAAGCCATCCGCATCGGCGCCTGTCACCCAGTCGTGCGGGCCGCCCGGCGCGGCGGCGAGACAGGTCTGGCCGAAGCGTTCGCCTTCCTCGGTCACGATGCTGACATGTGTCGACTTCACATCGAACAGGTGCGGCGCCAGCAGGAAGGCGACCGTGGAGGGGTCGTGCATGGGCGATTTGCGGCCTTCCTTCCACCGGCCTTCCAGCTCGTTGCCGGCTTCCAGCAGCTGCACCATGATCTGGGCGCGCTCGGTCGGAATGGTTTTCAGCCGCTCGATACGCGGCAGTTCGGCCCGCACGGTGTGGGTGACATCGAGGCTCATCACGGTCGCGCGGATGCCCGATTTGAACACGATGGCCGCCGCGTGCGGATCGGCGAAGACGTTAAACTCGGAGAAGGGCGTGATGTTGCCGCCCTCGCTGTCCGCGCCGGCCATCAGGACAAGGCGGGAAATGCCCTGCGCAATGGACGGATCTAGGATCAGGGCAGCGGCGATATTGGTCATCGGGCCGGTCACGACGAGCGTGTATTCGCGGGGGTCAGCCGCTTTCAGCGTATCGACGAGGAAGGTCACCGCATGGCCGTCGGCGAGTGGCATGTCAGGCTCGAACGGGTCGAGGCCAGCGATGCCGCTTTCGCCGTGAAAGTCCTCTGCTGTGACAGGCGCGCGCAGGATCGGGGCAGGGCAACCCGCATAGACCGGCACGTCCACCCGGCCCATCAACTGGCACATCATGCGGGCATTGCGGCTGGTCAGCGCCAGCGGCACGTTTCCGGCAACGGTCGTAATGGCGCGCACGTCGAGCGTGTCGCTCGCCAGCGCCATCATCAGCATAACGGCGTCATCGACCCCGGGATCGCAATCTATGATCAGCGGCAGGCTCATGCGTGGGACGCCCGTTCGGCCCTCAGCTCGGCAATCGCATCAAGGAATGGCTTTTCCAGGGGCGGGCTGTCCATGGGCATTCCGATTGCTTCCAGTGCCATGTCTGCTGTGACCCTTTCTTTCCCGCGCCCTTTGAGCCGCGCGATCATGCGGCTGGTGGCGACCGTGCGGCCCTTCGAAATGAAGGTATGCCGGAAACACATATAGGCGCCGTCCCAGCCGACCATACGGGTCTGCAGTTCGAATTTCTGGGGAAACTTCATGGAGCGAAAATAGGTCAGCGCTTCATGCTGGATGATCGGCACCCAGCCGCGTGACCGGAACGCTTTCATCGTGCCGGTCCGGAACATGAAATTCATGATGCCGAGATCGGTAAACGAGGCGTAGCGGGAATTGGTCATGTGTCCCATCGGGTCATGGTCGCCGAGCCAGACGGCAGAGCGGATCGTGTGCACATCCAGGATGTGGGTTTTCGTCTTTGAAAACCAGGCCGAGAGCATGATCCGGAGGAGCCGGAAAAACAGGTTCATGGGGGCAGAACGCCTCCTCGTCACAGATCCAGACACGACGGAAAGTTGCTACAGGCCTGTAGTCTTCACTACACTGCCAGGCTTCCTCCCGAGCGCGACTATGAGGCGGAGCGCGCCGATTGCAAGTCAAACACGGGCCTTTGCCGTTTGCATCGCAGCCCGCCCGGAAAAAGACGCAAAAAAATGGGCCAGTTCTTTCTGAACTGACCCAATGAGCAGGTAAGATGGAGAAGCACCAGTATTGGGACTTCGCAAGAGCTTATGCCCGCCACGGCCTGAGCGTTCCAAAAAAACTGCCAATTATAGTTAATAAAACAAGGATTTGAGTTAACCGGACCTGCGGCGCCCGTAGAGGATCAGCAGGGCGACCAGTCCAATCGATGTGCCCTGGCTGGAGAAAACCTCCAGCATCAGGGCGAAGAACCAGGAGGGGAAATTGGTGCGGGTCTGGGCCTCGGTCAGCAGGTTGCCATTCCCTTGTCCCAGCAGTTCGGCATTGGCCGCTTCGATCTTTGTCTGCAGCTCGTCGCGGCGTTTGGCGAGGCCCAGTTCGTTTTGGGCATCGCGATAGGGTTTCTGCTCCGTGCGCCCAACGCGTTCCACTTCAGAGAGATAGGCTTCCAGCCCTTCGACAGACCGGGTTTCCGGCGGAATGCCTTCCAGCTGGCGGCGCCAGTCGGCGATCTGGGATTCCAGCACGCTGCGGTTGGCATCCGCGCGCACGATTTCTTCTGCGGCGGCCGTATTGTTCGCCGCGATATAGCGCTCGGTGCCGATGATGGAGGTGCCCATGCCGGCGAGAGCGAAGATCAGCGCGCGCCAGCCTTCCTTCATGCGGTGATTGGCCGTGTGCCAGTAGAAGAAGGTGAAGCCGCCAAAAGAGATGACGGCCGCGATGACGCCGGTCCAGCCCCAGATGCCCGACTGGATCGGATCGGCGACCGAAGTCGAAAAAGCCTGGTAGTTCGCAAAACCGGAGAGGGCCGCGGCGGCCAGCCCCGCCGACAGGAAGACCAGTGCCAGGAGGGAGATGATGAACTTCTCTCCGTTGAAGGGCTTCTTTTCCTTGGGTTTGAGGTGCGGGAAACGTACTTCCAGCTTGTCCGCCTCGCTGAGGGTTTTGACCTTTGCCTCGTGTTTCGCAAGGTTCCGGCTCACCTTGGCAGGCGCCGGCGTAAAGTCGGCATCCTGAACGACAGGACGCACCGCCGGGACCGGAGCTTCATCTTCCCGGATCAGCTCGGCTTCCAAGGGAAGGGGTTGCAGTTGCTTTACACGTTGGCGGCGGACCTCTTCTTTCAGGCGGATCAGCCCTGTGAAACTGCCTTCGGAACCGCAATTCGGGCATCCAAACGTGCCGAGCCGTGGATTGAGAACCAGCGAGCTTTCCCCGCCATCGCGACAGTCCGGCGTCAGGTCGCACAGCGTGCGGACTTCGCTTTCATCCTGGCTCGACTCGAAGTCGACCCCAAGTTCCTCAAGCTGCTGGATCGCCTGCAGGAGACGTTCATCCGCCATGAAGTTCTGACCCCGTTCGCATGGCGCGAACGCGCCCCGGCACCCGGTTTGTCTATCCGAATCCCCGCGCCCCAGTCACCCCCATCTGGCACCCCCATCTGGCACCCCCATCTGGCACCCGCACCGGCTGAGCCCCAAAGTGCGGCGGCAGCGCAAGCAGAATAACGCATACGTGACGCCTGTTTCATCTTTACGGGGGCGGCGTACTCCTTAAGGATGGGCCAGCCTGCCGGACGGAAACTAATCCAGCGGGAATCTGCTTGTCATCTGGAGGAACTGAATGACCCTGCCGCGCTCCATTGCGATCCCGAAGAACTGGAAGACCTTCAATTTTGCCAGCTTTTTCTCGGCTATCGGCTATCCCGTCCTGGGTGTTGCGCTGTTCGTGACCATGGTTCTACTGGGTATTTTCCTCAGCCATCTCACTTTCCACTGGTGGTACCTGCTGATCGCGTTCGCCGTGACCGCCTTCACGATCTTCGTCTGCAATGCCGGGATCGGACCGTTGCACCGCATCCTGCAGCACCGGGCAGGGGAACTCGCCGTGCCGGGACAGGTGCTGACCATGATCAATCTGGTCATCGCCATGCAGGGCAATGTGAAGGACTGGGTGAACTATCACTCCCAGCATCACCGCTTCTCCGACAAGCCGGGCGACCCGCACAACCCGTTCGAATCCAAGCGCTGGGCCTGGGTCGGCTGGATCCTGTGGCGCGACGAAAAAGACACCCAGCGCCCGCTGGCCATGTGGCTGAAGAACCAGCCAGTCATCGTCTGGATGGACCGTTTCTACAATGAAATCAGCCTTGTGGTGCACCTCGTCATTCCGGCGGCGATCTATCTGATCGTCTGGGCGGCGGGCGGATCCCTGCTGCTGACGGCGCTGATCCATGCCAGCGTGGTGATCGGCCGGGCGATCCAGTTCCATGCGACCGTCTACGGCATCAACGTGCTGGGCCACCTGAAAACGCCAATCTGGGCAGATCACCTGATCGGTCTCCTGACCGGCGGCGAGGCCTTCCACGACCATCACCATTCCGAGCCGACCAGCGCGCTGCACCGTCCGCGCAAGGGCATGTGGAACCGGATCGTCGATTATAACGGGACGATCCTGCTTGCGATGGAGAAAATCGGCTGGGTCCGGAACCTGCGCATCGCGCCGCAATTTGCCTGATCATCGGCCTGCAAAGGCAATGAAGAACACCATGTATACACCGTTCATAGCGGCCGGCTTTGGCCGGGTGCGGACCAAAAACAAGAGACCGGGAGCGTGCGCGCCTCCCGGTCTTTTTTATTTTCTCACTTGTGCGGGCAGATCCTCTCCCCATCTCGGCTGACGGGCCGGGGGGCCAGCAGAGGAGGGACTCCCATGGCCCAGACAGACACCCAGGCCAAAATACACTCCTATATTCTTCTCGACCGCACCGGCTCGATGTCTCCCATCTGGGACGAGGCGTTGAGCTCGGTGAATGCCTATGCCGCCAGCATCGCCGGTCAGGCCGGGGACGTCGTGCCTCAGATCACGCTTGCCGTGTTTGACGCGCAGGACGGCCTGCAATTCGACGTGCTGCGCCGCAGCGTCCAGCCGGATGGCTGGCAGTCCGTCACCGACAAGGAAGCGAGCCCCCGCGGCATGACGCCCCTGTTCGATGCCATCGCGCGTCTGATTTCCATGGCGGAGGCCGACAATCCGGAAAAGGCCGTCATCGTCATCATGACCGATGGAGAGGAGAACGCCTCCCGCGAAGTGACGAAGGCCGGTGTGAAAGCTGCGCTCGACCGGGCAGAGAAACGCGGCTGGGAAGTCGTCTTCCTCGGCGCGGAGTTTGCGAACTTCTCCGACGCCGACGCGGTCGGCATCTCCGCGCGCAAGACCATGGCCATGGGCCGTGGACGGATGTCGGAATCGATGACCCGGCTCGCCCGCAAGAGCCAGGCCTATTACGCGTCGGCCGCGAGCGCGCCGGTCGAGTTCGACGAAATGGACCGGGAAGAGGCCGGCGAAGCCGATGTCCAGGAGCGGACCGGCCAGAAGCGCAAAGGCTTCTTCATGCGGAAGAAATAAGCCGAAACTGAACACATGTTCAGACTGGAAGGCCCGCCGGCATCCCGGCGGGCCTTTTACCTTCCAAACGGCAACAAGCCGCCACGAACGTGCCCCAATCCTGATTGAACTTTAATCTCAATCGGGCCGTGGGGGCTTGAGACGCACAAGGCCGGCGGTTCCGGCCACCAACTGGAAGGGACGCCAAGATGAAATCCTTCATCGCCAAACTTACACTCGGAGCCGCTGCAATTGCGCTGGCAGGCGGAGCCAACGCCAAGGTTCCACCGACACCACCAGAAGATCCGGGGGCGGTACATTCCTATATCCTGCTCGACCGGACGGGCTCCATGTCCGACATCTGGGAAGAAGCGCTTGGCTCGGTCAACGCCTATGCCGCCAGCGTTGGCGAGGCCGACGAAGGCGAAATCGACGGCGAGGATATCCAAACCGATGTCACGCTCGCCATCTTCGATTATCAGGACGGCATGCAGTTCGACGTACTGCGCGACAGCGTGAAGGCCGAAGACTGGCACAATGTCACCGATGACGAAGCCAGCCCGCGCGGCATGACGCCCCTGTTCGATGCGATCGGCCGAATGGTGAACCTTGCCGAAGCCGACAAGCCGGAAAAGGCCGTCATCGTGATCATGACCGATGGCCTTGAAAATTCCTCACGTGAACTGACGAAAGACGGCGCGAAGGCCGTTCTGGAACGGGCCGAAGCCAAGGGCTGGGAAGTTGTCTTCCTCGGCGCCGAATTCGCGAGCTTCGATGATGCCGAGAGCATCGGCATGGATGCGCGCAAGACCATGGCCGTCGGGCAGGGCAGCATGCAGGACAGCATGTCGGCGCTCGCCAAGAAATCCCGCGCCTATGGCAAGGGCGAAGAGGCCGAGATTGAATTCAATGAGCAAGACCGCGCCCTCGCCGACGAGGAAGGTGTGAAGGAACGCCAGAACCAATAGCAACCCGTCAGCCTGAACCTCCAACGGGCCGCACCGGCGAACCCCTGCACCCCTGCCGCCCGGAAAAGGAAGCCCGCCTCAGCAATGAGGCGGGCTGTTTTTGAAATATATGCCTCCGCCTTAGTAAGACTGCGCCGGTTTCACGCGAGATTCGGCGCGGTTGGCGTAGTAGCCGGCGATCAGGTCGCTGAGGGATTTTTCGGTGTCGCCATAGTCGATGCCATCCGTCCAGAGGGCGGCGGAGCAGAGGTCTGACACGAACCGTCCCATCCGGTTGCTGTCAGGATCTACGCCGTCATAGGATTCGCCCCGGATGTCATAGGCATGCGCGTTCGTCTGATGGAACGTGTCCAGCAGGCAGGCGCGTTCTTTCGGGGAGGTTGTGGCGGCCAGATCAGGCCAGTCCTCGCCCTGATACGGCTCCATCTCGCAAAGGCTGAAGACGGTCGCGGTCGTCAGGCCATCGCAGGCGGGCGGGGCGGGCAGGATTTCCGCCATCAGAGTGTTCGCGCGTTCCTGTGCTGCGCGTGCCTCTTCTTGCTGTTCAAGCACGGCGTCCAGCACACGTTGCTCGTCCGACACCTCCGCTGCGCGCTTGTTTCCGTACCAGACAAAGCCTGCGAGCCCGAGGCCGCAGATGAGCAGGATGAACGGGATCAGCGTCTTCATGGATATCCCCCTTCAGGATCGTTTTTCCGGACCATATCACGCCTTTCCTGGTGCGGCAGGTCATACGCCTGACAAACCGGGCCGGGGCCGTTAGGCTGGCCGGGAGGAGACTTTCATGACTGACCCGACCAGGCCACCCTTTCCGATCACGCAAATTCTTGTCCCCGTGGACATGCGGCACCGGGAGGCTTCGCAGCTGGCGGTGGAATCTGCCGTGTTTCTTGCGCGGCCGTCCGGGGCAAGCGTGTCGATCCTTACCGTCACGAATCCGCTCGGCACGCACCTGACGGAAATGCCTGAAGCGCTGAAGCCGGATTTCGAAGCCTTTGTCGCGTCAGAAGCAGAGCGGCTCGGCATTGCCATCACGCCCTTGTTCGAAAGCCATGAGGCTGTGAACGAGACGATCCAGAAAGTGATCAAGAAGCACGGCGTGGATTTCGTTGTGATGGCAACGCATCATCCGCGCCTGACCGATCATCTGTTCGGGTCGCACGCCTCTCAGACGGCGCTGCATGCCAATTGCTCCGTGCTCATCCTGCGGGGGTAAGCGCGTCAAAGCGCTTTACTTCTGATGGCCGTGGCCGTATTCAGCCGCCCATGCTGAAGAAACAGATTATTATTACCCCGAAAACGACCCGCCTTTGCGGGACGTTGCGGGTGTGTGCGATCTGAAACCAGCCACCCTCACCAACGTCCCGCCCAGGCGCGGGACGGCCATTCCCTGACACGGCTCTCCCGCTCTGAAGGCTCCCCAACCGGAGAATGCCATGTCACCCCGTTTCTCAAGATCCAATCCTCCCTGTGTCGGCGTTGTCGGCGCGACCGGCCTCGTCGGCAGCCTTATGCGCGAGCTGCTGGCTGAGCGGGACTTCCCGCTCGCCTCGCTGCGCCTGTTCGCCTCGGCGCGTTCCGCTGGCAGGAAAGTCCCGTTTCGTGACACCGAGATCGTGGTGGAGGACGTTGCCGCGGCGGATGTGTCCGGGCTCGACATCGTCTTCTTCTCGGCGGGCGGAGAAACCTCGCGCAAGTATGCGCCGAAATTCGCGGAAGCCGGCGCGATCGTGATCGACAATTCCTCCGCCTGGCGGAAGGATCCGGATGTGCCGCTGGTCGTGCCGGAGGTGAACGCACATGCGCTCGCGAACATCCCGAAAGGCATCGTCGCCAACCCGAATTGCACGACCATGGCGGCGATGCCTGTGCTGAAGCCGCTCCACGATGCCTGGGGGCTGACGCGCCTCTTTGCCTCGACCTACCAGGCCGCTTCCGGGGCAGGGGTGGCCGGATCGGAAGAGCTGACCGCGCAGGTGGCGGCAGCGGCCGCTGGGGACATGGCCGGCCTTGTCGACAATCCGGCGGCGGTGGACTTCCCGGCACCGAAGAAATGGGCCGTGCCGCTCGCCTTCAACGTGGTGCCGATGAACTATGTTCTGGGGGAAGACGGATACACTGACGAGGAACTGAAGCTGCGCGACGAGAGCCGCAAGATCATGGGGCTTCCGGACCTGAAAGTCTCCGGCACCTGCGTGCGCGTGCCGGTGATGACCGGGCACAGCCTGTCGATCCATGCCGAGTTCGACCGGTCGGTGTCGGCAGAAGAAGCCGAAACCATGCTGAGGAAGGCGCCGGGCGTGCAGGTGGACCTGGTGCCGAACCCGCTGGAAATGACGGGCAAGGACAATGTCAGTGTCGGGCGTATCCGCAAGGACAGCGCGCTGGACAATGGCCTTGTCCTGTTCGTGGTTGGCGACAATCTCCGCAAGGGTGCGGCACTGAATGCCGTGCAGATCGCCGAAGCCCTGCTGGACATGGCAGATTAGGCTCAAAGAAAAACGCCGGACCCGCAAAGGTCCGGCGTTTCGTATTACGTTGAAGGCCTGGCTTACAGCGCTTCGATGATGGTGACGTTGGCGATACCGCCGCCTTCACACATGGTCTGCAGGCCATACTTCTTGCCCCGGGCACGCAGGGCGTAGATCAGCGTCGTCATCAGCTTGGTGCCCGAAGCGCCGAGCGGGTGACCGAGCGCAATGGCGCCGCCATTGACGTTCAGTTTCGCCGGGTCTGCGCCATGATGCTTCAGCCACGCGATCGGAACCGGCGCGAAGGCTTCGTTGACTTCATAGAGGTCGATGTCGTCGATCTTCATGCCGGCGCGCTGCAGGGCGCGGTCGGTGGCGAACAGCGGCTCTTCCAGCATGATCACCGGGTCACCGGCGGTGACGGTGAGGTTGTGGATGCGGGCCAGCGGCGTGAGGTTGTGCGCCTTGATGGCAGCTTCGGACGCGACCATCACGCCGGACGAACCGTCGCAGATCTGGCTGGCATTGGCGGCGGTCATGATGCCGTCATCCATCAGGATTTTCAGCTTCGCCATGCCTTCCATGGAGGCGTCGTAGCGAATGCCTTCATCCTTGTCGTGCATCACTTCGTTGCCTTCCGGATCGCGGCCCTTGAGGGCGACGATCTCATCCTTGAAGGCACCAGCCTTGGTGGCCTCGGCGCCGCGCCTGTGGCTTTCCACCGAGAAGGCGTCGAGCTCTTCCTTGGTGTGGCCATGCTTCTTGGCAATCATCTCGGCACCAACGAACTGGCTGAACTGCTTGATGCCGAACTTGTCCTTCACCGATTGCGGCGTCGGGTCCGTCGGCACTTCGAACAGCTTGCCGGCGCGGGCGTTGATGCCCATCGGGCAGCGGGTCATGCTTTCAACGCCGGCGGCGATGACAAGGTCCTGCGTGCCCGACATCACGGCCTGGGCCGCAAACTGGAGGCTCTGCTGCGAGGAACCGCACTGGCGATCGATCGTCACGGCGGGAACGCTCTGGGGAAGTTTCGAGGCCAGGACAGCGGTCCGGCCGATCTGGGCGGCCTGCTCACCCGCCTGCGAGACGCAGCCCATGATCACGTCCTCGATGGCCGCCGGATCAATGCCGGTTTCGTCCACGAGCGCGTTCAGGACTTGCGCGCCAAGATCGCCCGGATGCCATTCGGCGAGGGCGCCGCCGCGGCGGCCGCCGGCGGTACGTTTTGCTGCTACGATATATGCGTCTGCCATGTCACGCGTTCCTCTTCCAATATTGTCGGGGCATTTATACGCCCGGTGACCGGCTGCGCCAGCACTCTCCCAACGGCACCTGCCGCAAGGAGACTGTCAGTTATGGATCTCTGCAAACACCGGCAGCGACTGGCCGAAGGGCGCAGTGGCCGCATTGGCATAGCCGCTGTCCACCTCCGGCAGGCGCAACAATGGATCGATCACGCCGCTGGATTGCAGGACCGGGTCAAGGTCGGCGCGGGCCGCGTCGTCCAGCGCGTGATAGTGCGCCTGCAGCTTTTCAAGGCACCAGACCCGGTACTGGGACGTTTGCAGATCACGATAGGCGGTGCCCTGAATGGTCATGCCATGGCGCGCACCGCCTGCCCGCCAGGCGAGGGCGTTGGCGTTGAGCGCTTCCAGATGTGTTTCCGCGAGTTCACGCAGCAGGGGCAACAGATCGTCCGGGATGCCGCGGACAAGGCCACCGCTGGTGCGGGAGCCGCGGGCATTCCAGACGCGGTAGACCCAGGCCATCACGCCGGAGGCATTTTCCCGCATGATGATGCCAGGCACGGGGTCCATCGCGAAGTGGCGGAAGAGTGGCCCCATCAGTCCGATGTCGGCCAGCGTTGGCCGGTCACCCAGCAGGAAAGGCCGTGCCTGAAAGACGGGTTCCAGCAAGTCGAGCAGCTTGAGATAGCTGCCTTCCACATGCGCGCGCGTGTCCGGGGTGACGCCGTCGCGATCGACGAAATTATGCTTCTGGCGTTTCTCCGTCCGCCGCCGTTTCAGGAAGCCGGGCGCCTTGATGTCCCGGCCCATCACATTTGCGATCTGCCGGGCGAGAAGTTTCGAAGAGAGCGGATAGCTCCAGCGGTAATGCATGGCCGGGCGCCAGAGCCATTCGTCGGCATAGTCTTCGATCAAGCGGCAGAGGAAGGCTTGGCCCGGGTCTTCCGGGAGGATCGGTGGGCTAGGGTGCTGGGTTTCGAACCAGTCGATCATCGGGCTGGAATCGGTCATCCAATGGCCGTCCGGCAGTTCCACGGCAGGCATCTGCATGGCGCCGGTCTTTTCAGGGATTGTGTGCATGAACTCCTGCGCGCTCATCGGGCAGAACTCGTAGGGGATTTCCTTGTAGCGCAGATAGGATTCCAGCTTGCCCGTGAAATAAGAAACCTTGAGCCCGTAGACTTTCAGCATGACGCCCTCCCCCGGCCGCATGTAACGGCACTTTAACTGTCAATAGTTGCATCATCTGCCAAAAAGCTGGCGGACTCAAGCGCCCATGACAAACAGGCGGCGGGCGGTGGCGGTGATGTGCGTCAGATACTGCTTCTGCGACCAGCCGCAGACCTGCGTCAGGTGTTCCCAGTTCGGCAGCAGCAAGAGCGTCCAGAGGAGATCCGTCGCTTGCGGTGCTGTCATGCCGGGGGCAAGGTCGCCGTCGCGTTTCAGGGCGTTGATGGCGGCTTCACAGCCTTCCCGCATGTCCTGCATCCGCTGGGCCCAGGCGCTGCGGGCTTCCTCATCCGTCGGGCTCATATCGATCAGCGCTCGCCCGATGGGATAGATCTCCGGCAGGTAACCGGCCCATGCTTCAATGAATGCGTCGAGGCGTTCCGAACCGGTCTTTGCCGCCCGGCTTGGGGCGAGGCGCGCGTCGGAGTCTTTCAACTCATCCACATAAAACGTGGTGGCGATCAGCAGGTCTGCGCGGTTGGCGAAGTGCAAATAGACCGCCTGCCGGCTGATGCCGGCGCGCTTGGCAATGTCTGACATCCGCACGCCAGTGCCGCCACCTTCAGTCAGGAGGTCGGCTGTGGCCTGGAGGATTCTTTTACGAGTATCGGGATTGGGGCTTGACATAGTGTCAAGTGATCACCTATTTGACGCCGTGTCAATTGACATCGTGTCAAGCAAAAGGAGGCAATCATGCGAATAGCAGTTTTCGGATCGACCGGCGGTGTTGGGCGGCACGTCGTTGCCCAGGCCCTCAAAAAGGGAATGGCTGTAACGGCGCTTGTCCGGTCCCCCGGCAAGTTGGCGGACCTGCCGCAGGGCCTGACGCTGGTTCCGGGCGATGTGTCGGATGAAGAGGCGGTCTATTACACGGTGGCCGGCGCAAATGCGGTGGTCTGCGCTCTTGGCGCACCCCTGCAGGACAAGAGCGGGATTCGTGCCAGCGGTACGGCCCAGATCATACGGGCCATGAAAGATGCCTGCGTCGACCGGCTGGTCTGCCTGTCCTCCATCGGGGCAGGGGACAGCTATCCCCTGATCCCGGCGCACTACAAATACCTGCTTGGCCCACTGATGATGGAGCACATGTTCGCCGACCATGAGGCACAGGAAGCAGAGATTGCTGCCTCAGGCCTCGACTGGATCATCGCGCGGCCTGGCCCCTACCGGGATGGCGACCGCACCGGCGCCTATGCGCACGGGTCCAGCAGCCTCGCACCGGACCGGAAGCTGAAATTCCACATCAACCGTGCCGACGTGGCGGATTTCCTGATCCGTCAGCTTTCGGACGATACCTATCTGCACAAACCGGCTTGGCTGACCAGCTGACCGGATCACCCAATCCCGCAAAGGAGACCTACATGACCCAACAATGGATGCTGTACGCCAGCGAATTTTCCGTGATCGCCTATGCCCTCGTGGCCGGCGTGTTCCTCACCTTTTCCGATTTCGTCATGCGATCGCTTGCGGCGACGCAGCCCGCTGGCGGGATCGAGGCGATGCAACTGATCAACCGCAAAGTGTTCCGTACGCTTTTCATGGTCCTGCTGATCGGTATGGCCGTCGTCTCACCGATAATGGCAGCCTTCGCGATCTGGCAGGAGGGCGGCCCGGCAGCCGCCTGGATCATCGCGGCAGCCGTCACCTATGTGATCGGCTCGTTCGGCGTGACCGCGGTATTCAATGTGCCCATGAATGAACGCCTTGACCGGATGGCACACGACAGCGCCGTCGCCGCAGCCTACTGGCACCGCTATGTCCCGGCCTGGAGTTTCTGGAACACCGTCCGCACGCTCGCCTCAGCCGCGGCTGCCGTCTTCATGCTGATGGCCGTTGTCGAATTGGCCTGACCTTCACTCACAGTCTTTTCAAAAGGAGAGCCCCATGTCCCGTTCCTTGTTTCCCTCTGCCGCATTGTTTCTTTCCGGCGTGATCGCCGTCCTGATCGGCGCGGCCATCGTTCTGGACCCTGCCGCATTCCATGCAACATCCGGTATTCATCTTGGCGCAGGGGATGCTGCGCTGCTGAATGAAATGCGGGCTGCAGGCGGACCTATTCTGGCCGCTGGCCTGCTGGCGCTTGCCGGCCTGTTTGTCCATCGCCTGCAGACACTCGCCCTGACCGCCAGCGCCGTTTTCTACACCGGCTACGGCTTGGCACGGCTCGCCAGCCTGATGGTGGACGGCGTTCCGGATCAGGCGATGGTGTGGATCACCGCGCTGGAACTGGCGGTCGGTGCGGTGTGTTTCCTGGCAGTCGCTGCGTCAGGCAGGACTGCCGCGCCCGGCTAGTCGTCAAAGCCAAGGAAGGTGGCGGCTTCGTCTACGGACTTCCGTTTCGAGACGACCGCATTGGCCGGGAAGGTGTCATCTGGCCAGCCCATGGCGACGCAGGTCTGGATCACCTGATCGTCCGGAATGCCCGCTTCCTCGCGCACAACCGGGCTCTGCATGATGCCTTGCGAATTGATCACGCAGCCGAGGCCGCGGTTCCAGGCGGCATTGACGATGCCGTTGACGACGCCGCCGCAGTCGAAAGGCGGAATGTCGCCGCCGGCCAGCGCCTTGTCATAGGTGACGACGATGGAGACCGGCGCATCGAATTGGCGGAAGCCGCGCAGCACCCAGTCCATCCGGGCTTCCTTGTCGTGGCGTTCGATGCCCATGGCCTGGAACAGCTGGATGGCGATCTCAACCTGACGTTCGCGGTGGACACCTTCATAGGGCGGGCCCATGCGGAATTCGCGGCTGTCGGGCACGCCCGCAACATTGCGCTCGACATTGCCCTTGCGGATCCGGTCCAGCACGTCGCCGGAGACGACATAGAAATTCCATGGCTGGGAGTTCAGCGAGGTTGGCGCGCGCATGGCGATTTCAAGGATCTCGCGGACGAGCGCTTTCGGGACCGGCTTCTTCAGGAAGCCCCGGATACTGCGCCGGCTGCGGACAACGTCATCATATTCCACGGTTGGACCTCCCAATCTCTTATCGGAACCCTTGTAGCGCACCCGCCGCGCCTGACATCCCCTGCCGCAGCGGAAACAAAAAACCCGCTCTTCCGAGCGGGTTTTTCAGGCTTTCGTACCTTTTCAGGCGATCAGCGCGGCGCCATGCGGATGGCACCGTCGAGGCGGACGTCTTCGCCGTTGAAGTAGCCGTTGCGGCACATTTCGGTGGCGAGCGATGCATACTCTTCCGGGTTGCCGAGGCGGGCCGGGTGCGGCACCTGGGCGCCGAGGGCCTGTTTGACCGGTTCCGGAGCGCCTTGCAGCAGCGGGGTGTTGAAGATGCCCGGCAGGATCGTGTTGACGCGGATCAGTTCGCGCGACAGGTCGCGGGCGATCGGCAGGGTCATGCCGACAACGCCGCCCTTGGAAGCGGAGTAGGCAGCCTGGCCGATCTGGCCATCTTCAGCAGCAACGGAAGCCGTGTTCACGATTGCGCCGCGCTCGCCGTCGATCGGGTCGAGGGTCATCATGCCAGCGGCCGATTTCGCGATGCAGCGGAAGGTGCCGACCAGGTTGATCTGGATGATCAAGTTGAACTTATCGAGCGGGAAGTGGCTGATTTCGCCGGTTTCCTTGTTGCGGCTGGCCGTCTTGATGGCGTTGCCGGTGCCGGCGCAGTTGATCAGGATGCGCTCCTGGCCGATGGCGGCACGGGATTTTGCGAAAGCGGCATCGACGCTTGCGTCGTCGGTCACGTTACACTCGCAGAACACACCGCCGAGTTCCTTGGCGAGGGCTTCGCCTTTTTCCACGTTCAGGTCGAACAGGGCGACCTTGACGCCATAGCTGGCCAGTTTCGTGGCGGTCGCGGCGCCGAGACCGGAGGCGCCACCGGTGATGACAGCTGAGATATTCGAATTGAGTTCCATGGGCCGCGGCCCTCCCTTGTTTCTGACAACTTTTCAGATGATCTATAGGTCTCACAGGAGGACGCAATGTCTGACGCAGCGGAAGTTATCAACACCGTTCTCAGCGAGGACGGACGCTATATCCCGAAGTCGATCGAGCGCGACGAGCGTACCTCGCGCGGGCTGATCCCGAAGCTGATGCGGATGGTGGGTAGAATCCCCTTCGCGGACGACCTTGTGGCGGCCTGGTACGCCGCGCGCGATCCGCACACGCCGATGCGGGCGAAGGCCGTCCTGTTTGCCGCCGTCGCCTATTTTGTCACACCGATGGACATGCTGCCGGACTTCATCACCGGTCTTGGATTTACCGACGACGCAACTGTGCTCGCAACAGCCCTTGGCCTGGTGGGCATGCATGTGAAAGAAACGCATCGGGCCGCGGCCCGGCGCCTGTTGCGGGTGCCGGAAGCGGTCAAGGAAGACTAGAAGAAGAAAACAGAGGGAGGCGGCCGGATGGCTGGGGAAACCGCCGTGCTTGCGGGCGCGATCGTGTTGGGCGTGATGTATTGGGCCGGCTGGTGCTGGCGAGAGGGCGGGGGGCTGCCCGGCCTGCTGGTAAAGACCGGGTCGACCGCGCTGTTGGCCTTGTTTGCCTTCATGGCAGATGGACCATGGCTGCTGGTTGCGGGGCTTGCCCTGTCGTCTGCAGGGGACGCTTTCCTCGCGATGGACAAGCCCGGCGAGGACAAATGGCTGAAGCCCGGCATGGCGGCTTTCTTCCTGGCGCATGTCGCCTATGTCGCCCTGTTCTGGGCCCTGCCACAGGCGGACCGGACGCTGCTGAACCTGACGGCCCAGATCGTGCTGGTGCTGGGCGGGGTGGTGTTCGTGCGCTGGCTCGCGCCATCCCTTGGGTCGATGCGGATTCCGGTCTTTGCCTATACGGCTATC
Source organism: Hyphomonas sp. GM-8P (assembly GCF_003263315.1). Classification (NCBI taxonomy): domain Bacteria; kingdom Pseudomonadati; phylum Pseudomonadota; class Alphaproteobacteria; order Hyphomonadales; family Hyphomonadaceae; genus Hyphomonas; species Hyphomonas sp. GM-8P. The sequence continues at coordinate 50,383 of NZ_AWFE01000056.1, read as the reverse complement.
ATCCTTGTGATGGGGGCTGCGGCACTGCGGTTGCCGCCGCCCTTCCTGCTGGTGACGCTGGGGGCTGTGATGTTTGTCGCTTCCGACATGATCCTGTCGCTGCAGCTGTTCACCCGGCCGCCGGGCGCGGCGAAGCGCATGGGGCCATCGCTGGCCGTGTGGGGGCTTTATTTCTTCGGGCAGGTCCTGATCGCCTGGGGCGGGGTGTATCCCTTCATCTCCGTCGCTGAATAGAAACGCGGCGGCGTCCGGCTATCCGGAGGCCGCCGCATTCTGAACGGGTGTCTAAATTACCTAGCTATTCAAACCATTGTCCGGTGCCGACCGAGGCGCCGCCCTTGGAGTGGATCGTCAGGACACCGCGGCGCCCTTCATAATCGCCGGACTTGCCGATGAGGCCACCGACGCAGGACATTTCCCCGGCTTCCGGATTCAGAATGTTGCAGCCGGAATAGACGGTATAGTCGCCCTCCGGGCCAGTGCCGTCGCACACGCCGTGCACCATGAAGATGGAGTCCCTTGGCGGTTGGCTTGTGGAGACGCAGGTGAAGGTGCTGTTACTGACGGTACCGTCTGCCTGTGTGACCGTGGATGCACCGGTCCAGTATGCGCCGGCGACAGAGCCTTCCGGTGTCGATGCGCCGAGCGTCGTCGGCTCTTCCGACGTGGACTCAAAGGTGAAGGTTTGCGCCAGCGCGCCGCCACAAAGGGCCGCTGCCGCCACTCCGCAGGCCAGGGGGCGGATCATCCGCCCGAATTTGATCCTCATTGTTCCCTCCATAGGAATTGCAGTCCGCTCATCAGTGAGCAGATCGATTGGGCCGGATGGCTCAATGGCGTGGAGGTGGTCTCGATCAGTTGCGAACGTGGCTGTCAGTCAACGGCGTCCGCGGGCACGATAGGTGTCTCTGGTCCCACCCGTTGGCGGGAATATACTCCGAAAACAGACTTTTTCCAAGGTGTTGCGGGTGATTGCAACCGGTGGGGGCCTGGGGCGCGAGGGTTTGCCCTCCTAGCGTGGACGGTCGCCATTGATCGTGGCCCGGCGCATGTGGCGGCGGTGGCCATGGTAATCGTTGAGGGCATAGTGCCAGACACAGCGATTGTCCCACATGGTGACGTCGCCTTCCTGCCATCGGACGCGGCACGTGTTGCGCTCCTCCCGTGAGAGGTCGAACAGATAGTTCAACAGCGGCCGGCTTTCCTTCCGGCTCCACCCGGCAAAGCGCAGCGTGAAGGCGGGGTTGATGAACAGGCCCTTGCGGCCCGTTTCAGGATGGGTGCGGATCACTGGGTGTTCATATTCCGGCGCATCGGGGGCGGACTTGGCATCCATGGACTGGCGTACAGCGGCGGAATAGCCGTCCGCGCCATATTCCTTGCTGGCGGTGTGGATGGCGGTCATGCCTTCCAGCGTTTTCTTCAGACCTGGGGAGAGCCGGTCATAGGCGGCCTGCTGGTCTGCGAACAGTGTGTCGCCGCCAAAGGGCGGCACTTTGAGGGCATGCAGGATGGAGCCGAGGGCCGGTTCCTCCAGGAAGCTCATGTCGGAATGCCAGCCACCGCCGAAATTGGTCTTCTCCTCCGGCTCTTTGATGATCTCGAGCAGTTCCGGGTGACCCTCCATGCCCTTCACATAAGGGTGGATGTTCAGCGTGCCGAAGCGGCGGGCGAAGGCCTTGTGCTGGTCCGGCGTCATGCCCTGCTGCCCGCGCAGGACGATCACCTTGTAGTCGAGAAACGCTTGGTGGACCGCGTCGAACTCGGCGTTCGACAGATCCTGCTTCAGGTCCACGCCGTGGATTTCCGCGCCAAGGGTGCCGGTGAGGGGCTGGATCGTCATGCTCATGGGGGTCCTCCATTTTTCCGCGCAGCTTAGCAGGTCGCGGCATCAGGTCACGCATATATCAAGTCACAGAAAAGCCATTTGCGCGGACCTCCGAAATATGAGACAGACGCGGCGGGCCAGCATCCCCCAACGGATGCCAGCCTATCTGTAAGGATAGGAGTACAAACAGATGACGACCGTCGCCAAACCCGGCGTGCTGCCAGCATGCCCGCATTTTTCCTCGGGCCCGACTGCCAAGCGCCCAGGATTTTCCCTTGAAAAACTGAACACTGCCGCCCTTGGCCGCTCGCACCGCTCCGGTGATGCGAAGAAGAAGCTGAAAGCGGCCATTGAGCGGACCAAGACGATTCTCGGCCTGCCGGAAGGCTATCGCGTGGCCATCGTGCCGGCGTCCGATACCGGCGCCGTTGAAATGTGCATGTGGTCCATGCTGGGCGCGAAGCCGGTCGATGTCTTTGCCTGGGAAAGCTTTGGCCAGGACTGGGTGACCGACGCGACCAAGCAGCTGAAGCTGGCGGACTGCAACACCTATGTCGGCGATTACGGCGAACTGCCGCCCTTCGAGAAGGCGCGCGACGACGCCGACATCATCTTCACCTGGAACGGCACGACCTCGGGTGTGCGTGTCCCGAATGCCGACTGGATCAAGCCGAACCCGGACCGCGTCGTGATCTGCGATGCGACCTCGGCTGCCTTCGCGCAGGACATTGAGTGGGAGAAGCTCGATGTGGTGACCTATTCCTGGCAGAAGATCCTCGGCGGGGAGGCGGCCCACGGCATGCTGATCCTCAGCCCCAACGCCGTGAAGCGTCTGGAAACCTACACGCCGGACCGGCCGCTGCCGAAACTGTTCCGCATGACCAAGGGCGGCAAGCTGAATGAGGACCTGTTCGAAGGTTCCACGATCAACACGCCGTCCATGCTGTGCGTCGAAGATTACCTGCAGGCGCTCGACTGGTGTGAGGAACTTGGCGGCTGGAAAGCCCTGAAGGCCCGCTCCGACGAAAGCCTCGGCATTCTCACCGACTGGGTCGCGAAAACGGACTGGGTCGACTTCCTTTGTCCGGATGCAGACGTGCGCTCCAATACCGGCGTGACGTTCAAGATTGTCGATCCGCGGGTTGCAGGGCTCGATGAGGCCGGTCAGCGCGCCTTCGTGAAGGCGATGATGAAGCGTCTCGAAACGGAAAACGCCTGCTTCGACGCCGCCGGTTATGCCAAGGCCCCTCCCGGCCTGCGCATCTGGTGCGGCGGCACGGTGGAACCGTCCGACGTTGCGAAACTGACGCCGTGGCTCGACTGGGCCTTCGCTGAAGAAGTCGCCTCACTCTAGCACCTGAATCTGAATTGCGCCTTCACGAACAAGGCGAAGGCAGAGCGGCGCGGGCGATGGTCCGCGACAGCCGCGAGCAAAGGAAAAGACTATGCCTAAAGTCCTTATCGGAGACAAACTCTCCCCCGCCGCCGTGGAAATCTTCCACGCCCGCGGCATCGAAACGGTCACCAAGACCGGTCTGAACACGGAAGAACTGATTGCAGAGATTCCGGAATATGACGGCCTCGTCGTCCGCTCGGCCTGCAAGCCGAACGCCGACGTCATCGCCGCCGCGACGAACCTGAAAGTCATTGGGAGGGCCGGTATCGGCGTCGACAATATCGACATCAAGGCTGCGACCGCCAATGGCGTCGTGGTCATGAACACGCCCTTCGGCAACGCCATCACGACGGCAGAGCATGCCATCGCGATGATGTTCGCTGCAGCCCGCCAGATCCCGGCCGCCAATGCCGAGACGCAGGAGGGCAAATGGCCGAAATCCGGTTATATGGGGGTCGAGGTCTCGTTCAAAACGCTCGGCCTGATCGGGGCAGGGAACATCGGCTCCCGCGTTGCGGAGCGCGCCATTGGCCTGAAGATGCGTGTCGTGGCCTATGACCCGTTTCTGACGGAAGAGCGCGCGCTGGAACTTGGCGTGGAGAAAGTGGAACTGGACGAATTGCTGAAACGCGCAGACGTCATCACGCTGCACGTTCCGCTCACGGACCAGACCCGCAATATCCTCAGCCGCGAAAACCTTGGCAAAACCAAGAAAGGCCTGATCCTCGTGAACTGCGCCCGCGGAGGCCTGGTGGACGAGGAAGCCGTGGCTGACCTGCTGGAAAGCGGTCATCTTGCCGGTGCAGCCTTCGACGTGTTCGCCGTCGAACCGGCGAAGGAGAACGTGCTTTTCGGCAAGAAAAACTTCATCGCCACGCCGCACCTCGGCGCGTCCACGAACGAGGCGCAGGAAAATGTTGCCCTTCAGGTGGCCGAGCAGATGTCGGACTATCTTCTGTCCGGCGCCGTCACCAATGCGCTCAACATGCCGTCGATCACAGCGGAAGAAGCCCCGCGCATCAAGCCCTTCGCCACGCTGGCGGAAAAACTTGGCTCGTTCGCCGGCCAGATCTCCGACTTTGGCTACGAAGAGGTGGTCATCGAGTATGAGGGCGAGGTCGCAGACCTGAACCGAAAACCGATGACGGCAGCATTGCTCGCCGGCCTGCTGCGTGCCTCGCGCGGGGACGTCAACATGGTCTCGGCGCCGGCGATTCTGGCCGACAGCGGCGTCAAGCTGACCGAAACCAAGACTGAAGACAGCCCGGTCTATGACAGCCTCATCCGCGTCAAGGTGAAGACCAAGGCGACGAAGAACGCCCCGGAAGGCGGTTGGCGCACGCTGGCCGGCACGCTGATCGCCGGCAAGCCGCGCATCGTCGAGGTGAAGGGCATGGCGCTGGAAGGCGATTTCGCCCCGGTCATGCTCTACGTGAACAACCTCGACCAGCCGGGCTTCATCGGCGCGCTTGGCCAGATGCTGGGCGAGGAGCAGATCAACATCGCTACCTTCCACCTCGGCCGGACGACGGCAGGGGACGAGGCGATTGCCCTGATCGGCATCGATTCGACGCCAAGCGGCGGCCTGGTCGAGAAGCTGAACGGCCTGCCGCAGGTCCGCTACGCCAAAGTGCTGACGTTCTGACCTGTTTCAGGCGACAAGCCTGATTCGATATCTTGAGGACGGGCGGTCCGCCGGGCCGCCCGTTTTTCCATTCCGGGTGGAGGCGTTGTGTCCGTCCGGTTGCCTGTCCCCGCAAATTGACGTGAACGGCCGGTTTCACGCTTGACGGGCGAGTCCGGAAATTCTTACTCGCCCGTAATATTACAGGGAGTTTCCATGCGCCGTTACCTTCTTGCCAGCATCACCGCTGCAGCCTCATTCGCCGGATCCGCCTCTGCAGATCTCGTTAGCGAGATCCGCCTCGGCGTGATGCAGGAGAATGTCTGCGTCCTCGATTGCGACAATGCCAACAAGGAACCCGGCCAGAGCATCAATGGCGATATCCTCTTCAATTCCCCTGATTTTCTGAGCTTCATCTGGAGCCCGAAGCCCTATCTCATGGGCAGCGGAAACTTGCAGGGTGAGACCAGCTTCGGCGGCGTCGGGCTGCACTGGTCGTTTCCGATCACGAAAACCTGGCAGTTCGAACCGAGCTTCGGTTACGTCATCCATGACGGCGAGTTGGCGAGCCCGTATCCGGATGGCGACCCACGCAGCCTGGCATTTACGGAAGAGCACGTGCTGCTCGGGTCTCGCGACCTGTTCCGCACGACATTCGGCCTTCATCACGACATCAACGAAACCTGGGGCGTGGAGGTGATGTACGAGCACCTCAGCCACGGTCAGGTGCTCGGCAATGGCCGCAACCAGGGGCTCGACAATGTCGGCGTACGCTTCAGCTACAGTTTCGAGTAGCGCGCGGCCAAAGGCCACTTGCTTTTCTGCGCTGAATCCTGCCCTTGTCGCCGCGGACTGAACAGGAGCAGCACATGGCTGGAGTCGTAGTCGTAGGCGCCCAGTGGGGCGACGAGGGCAAAGGCAAGATTGTCGACTGGCTTTCTAGCCGGGCGGATGTGGTTGTCCGTTTTCAGGGCGGGCACAATGCCGGCCATACGCTGGTGATCGACGGCAAGGTGTTCAAGCTGGCGCTGCTGCCATCCGGACTCGTTCGCGGCGGCAAGCTTTCGGTGATCGGCAATGGCGTGGTCGTCGACCCTTGGCACATGCTGACCGAAATCGAAGGCATCCAGGGGCAGGGGGTCGAGGTTTCGCCGGAGACCCTGATCCTTGCTGACAATGCTGCGCTGATCCTGCCCTGGCACAAGGATATCGATGCAGCCCGCGAAGGCGCGCTGGGCGCCGCCCAGATCGGCACGACCAAGCGCGGCATCGGCCCGGCCTATGAAGACCGTGTCGGCCGCCGGGCCATTCGTGTGGCAGACCTTGCCGACCCGGCCGCGCTCGACATGAAGATTGAACGCCTGCTGGCCCATCACCGGCCGTTGCGCGCAGGGCTCGACCTGCCGGAACCGGATGGAGCGAAGCTGAAGGCAGACCTGCTGGAAATCGCCCCGAAGATCCTGGCCTACGCCCAGCCGGTCTGGAAGCTGCTGGACGAGCAGGTGAAGGCCGGCAAGCGCATCCTGTTCGAAGGCGCCCAGGGCGTGATGCTGGATGTCGATCACGGCACTTATCCGTTCGTGACCTCCTCCAATGTCGTTGCAGGGAATGCGTCGGCAGGATCGGGTGTCGGGCCGGGCGCGATATCTTATGTGCTGGGCCTCGCGAAGGCCTACACGACGCGGGTCGGCGCTGGTCCGTTCCCGACAGAGCAGAACAATGAAATCGGCGAACGTCTTGGGACGGTGGGCCGCGAGTTCGGTACGAATACCGGCCGGGCGCGGCGCTGCGGCTGGTTCGACAGCGTCATGGTGCGCCAGGCGTGTGCGACCTCGGGCGTCAATGGGCTGGCGCTGACCAAGCTCGATGTTCTGGATGGCTTTGACGAGATCAAGATCTGCACAGCTTACCGCCTGAACGGGCGAGAGATTGACTATTTCCCCGCCGGCTTGACCGATCAGGCTGCGGTGGAACCGGTCTACGAAACCATGCCGGGCTGGAAAGGCTCGACGGCAGGGGCGCGCTCCTGGGCGGACCTTCCGGCTGAAGCGGTGAAATATGTCCGCCGCCTCGAAGAGCTCGTCGGCAAGCCCTGTGCGCTGGTCTCCACCAGTCCGGAACGCGAGGACGTCATCCTCATGCGCGATCCGTTCGAAGGCTAGGCCGGGCCGTAGGCCGCGATCGATAGGCTCACTTCGCCGTCCTCATTGAAGATGAAGGTCTCCGCGACCTTCTCTTCACGATGGTTCGTGTAGAGAATGGTCACGGCGTCCGAACCGACCAGAACATTGTCGATCGCAAAGAAAAGAGACCGGGCCCTTGAGAGGGCCTCGGTCCAGTAAGCTTGCAGCGCTTTCTTTCCGCGGACGGTGGTGGCGTCATTTCCCATCACCAGGGCAATGCGCGGGCTGTGGAAGACGACATCGTCGGCATAGTGCGACAGGATACGGTCGATATCCCGGTCGTTCCATGCCGACAGCCAGTCATTGGCAAATTCTTCCGCGAAAGCGCGGCTCAGCATGATCAGCTGGCCTGGCCGTTCACGGCAAGTACGTCTTCCACCGTACGCAGGCCCGGCTTCGGAGAGGTCACCAGCACAGCCATGTTGCCCGGCAGGTGCTTGTTATCCAGCATCTTTTCGTGTGCAGCCGGAATGTCTTCCCACGGGAAGACTTCGGACATGCCCGGATCGATACGGCGGTTGATGACCAGGTCGTTGGCGGCAGAGGCCTGTTTCAGGTTGGCAAAGTGGCTGCCCTGAACGCGTTTCTGGCGCATCCAGAGGAAACGCGCATCCATGGTCAGATTGAAGCCGGTCGTCCCGGCACAGATCACCACCATGCCGCCGCGTTTCACCACGAAGACGGAGACCGGGAAGGTCGACTCGCCAGGGTGTTCGAACACGATGTCGACATCCTTGTTGCCGGTGATCTCCCACAGCGCTTTGCCGAACTTGCGGCTTTCGCGCATATAGTCCTTGAATTCCGGACCGTTCACGGTCGGCAGCTGGCCCCAGCAATTGAAGTCCTTGCGGTTCAGCACGCCTTTCGCGCCGAGGCTGAGCACGTGCTCTTTCTTGTCGTCACTGGAGACGACGCCGATGGCGTTGGCGCCGGTAACGGCACAGAGCTGGACACCGAAACTGCCAAGGCCGCCGGAGGCGCCCCAGACGAGGACGTTGTCGGCCGGCTTCACGATGTGCGGGCGATGGCCGAACAGCATACGGTAAGCGGTGGCGAGCGTCAGCGTGTAGCAGGCGCTTTCTTCCCAGGTGAGGTGCTTCGGGCGCGGCATGCACTGGCGGGCCTGAACGCGGCAGAACTGCGCGAAGGAGCCGTCCGGTGTCTCATAGCCCCAGATGCGCTGGGATGGGGAGAACATCGGGTCGCCGCCGTTGCATTCCTCGTCGTCGCCATCGTCCTGATTGCAGTGAATGACGACTTCGTCGCCCGGCTTCACGCGCTTCACCTTGCGGCCAACGGCCCAGACGATGCCCGCGGCGTCAGATCCGGCAATGTGATAGTCCTGCTTGTGGACGTCGAACACCGACACAGGCTCGCCCAAAGCGGCCCAGATGCCGTTATAGTTCACGCCGGCAGCCATCACGAGCACCAGCACTTCGTCGGAATCGATTTCCGGCACCGGAACCTGTTCCAGCTGCATGGCGGTGGCCGGACGGCCATGACGTTCCCGGCGGATCGCCCAGGCGTACATCATTTTCGGAACGTGGAATTCGGGCGGAATCTCGCCCAACTCATAAATGTCTTTGACTTCCCGGCTCATGGCGGAATGCCCTCCTCCTTTGTACTTTCTGCAAAAAACCCGGTGGTGCGATCTTGGTGCAGCTTCACAAGGCCCTCGGCGCGCGCCACCTTGGCGTCATGGATGCCCCGATGCAAGTTGTTTTGTTGCGGTGCACAATGACAAGTCTCAGGAGCGTGACAAAAATGACAATCGGCCGGACCGTCTATCTCAACGGAAAATTCTGTCCTGTTGAGGATGCAACGATTTCCCCGTTCGACCGGGGGTTTCTGTTCGCGCACGCCGCCTATGAAGTGACATCGGTATATGATGGCCGTTTCATCGATCTTGAGGGGCATCTTTCTCGTCTCCGGCGCACTCTGGAGGGCATATCCATCCCCAATCCCTATAGTGATGAGAAATGGGCTGAAATCCACTCAGACCTCGTCGACAAGAATGGGATGGAAGAGGGGACGGTCTATCTTGAGGTGACGGCGGGGGACTATGGCCTGCGCGATTTCGCCGGGCCGGAGACGTTCACGCCTACTGTATTTCTTTACGCAGATGCCCGGCCGCTGATTGGCGATGTGGCCCGGGAGGGGATCAGGGCAATCACGCTGGGCGATACGCGCTGGAAGCGCCGCGACATGAAGACGGTGCAGCTCCTCTCCCAGGCGCTGGCCTATCGCGCCGCCCGGGAGGAGGGCGCGGAAACGGCCTTCATGGTTGAAGACGGTCTGGTCACCGAGGCTGCCTCGGCCAATGCCTGGATCGTCGATGCGGAAGGGCAGCTGATCACGCGCGAGCTATCCCATTCGATCCTGCCGGGGATTACCCGGGCGGGGGTTGTTTCCCTGCTCGAAGGCGAAGGGTTGAAGATCGTGGAGCGCGCTTTCACGCCGGAAGAGGCCGCCGCGGCGAAGGAAGTGTTCACCACATCCTCCGGCGCAATCGTTGCGCCGGTCATCTCGCTTGACGGCAAACCGGTCGGTGATGGGAAGCCTGGCCCGGTTACACGGAGGGTCCAGCGTCTCTATTTTGAGGCAATGGGGGCCGATGTCGCCGCTGTGGCGCCATGGACGCTCGGCTGAGCCCGATCGTTCGCGCCGGGCTTTAGCGTTCGTCCGGCGAGGTAAATTCGCCTTCGATGATATCTTCTGGACCCCCGCTGGGGCGGCCTCCCGAGTGGAACGAGGCGTTCAGCTGCGTCGAGATGATGTTCGCCTGGTCTGCGGCGAGCCGGGCACTGGCGAGATTCATCAGGTAAACCGCGCCGGTCGTACCCCCTGCGATCAGCAGGTCCGGCCAGCCGAACCCCCGGGCGAGCGAGGTGTCCCGGAAAAGCGCCAGGATGCCGAGCGTTATGATGAAGATACCCAGCAACAGGCCGGTACGTGCTGCGAAACCGGGCCAGAAGGCGCCGGGATCCGGCATTCTTGTTTCGCCGGCCGCGCGCAGGAAACGGATTCGCTCGATCCAGGAAACCAGCATCATTCCGCCGGCCAGCAGGAGCAGCACAAGGAAGCTTCTCTGCATGACGGCGGCGAGGGCGGCCGCGGCAGGAAATGCAACCAGTGCGGCGAGGCGAAGGCGCAGCGCCAGCTGCAGGGAGCCGGCCGACAATCCTTCTGTCGGGCCCCCTGTCGGACCGCCGGATGAAACGTGTATCATGTGATATATGTGGCCCTGCCCGCCTGCGGCCGCAAGACGCTCCATCCGGTGTCTTGTCAGTCCGGTTTCCGGAGGGCATGTTGCGCCGCAACATAAAATCCTGCGTTGGGAGGCGCATGCCCCATGGCTGACACTCAGACTTCATTCCAGCACAATCCCGACCGGCCGTGGATCTTCCGCACCTATGCCGGCCATTCGACCGCCAAGAAGTCGAATGAGCTGTACCGGATGAATCTGGGCAAGGGTCAGACGGGCCTCTCTATCGCTTTCGACCTGCCCACGCAGACGGCCTATGACGCCGACCACATCCTGGCGCGCGGCGAAGTCGGCAAGGTCGGCGTGCCGGTCAAACATCTCGGCGACATGCGCGAGCTGATGGCGGAACTGCCGCTGGAGCAGATGAACACGTCGATGACGATCAATGCACCGGCGTCCTGGATGCTGGCGCTCTATGTCGCTCTTGCCGATGAGCGCGGAGACGACCGCAAGAAGCTGCGCGGCACAACCCAGAACGACATCGTCAAGGAATACCTCTCGCGCGGCACTTATGTGTTCCCGCCCGAGCCGTCGATGAAGCTGATCTCGGACATGGTCACCTGGTGCTACACCGAGGTGCCGAAGTGGAATCCGATGAATGTCTGCTCCTACCATTTGCAGGAAGCGGGCGCGACGCCGGAACAGGAGCTCGCCTACGCGCTTGCCACGGCCATTGCCGTGCTCGATACGGTAAAAGCTGGTGGCAAAGTTCCAGAAGAAGACTTTGAAATTGTTTTCGGGCGGATCTCATTCTTCGTGAACGCGGGTGTGCGTTTCGTTACAGAACTTTGCAAAATGCGTGCCTTTGTGGAACTCTGGGAGGAGATCGGCCGGGAGCGTTATGGCGTGACCGATCCGAAAGCCCTGCTGTTCCGCTATGGCGTTCAGGTGAACTCCCTTGGTCTGACCGAGCCGCAGCCCGAGAACAATGTCTATCGTATCCTTATCGAGGCGTTGGCCGTGACGCTGTCCAAGAAGGCCCGCTGCCGCGCGCTGCAGCTGCCCGCCTGGAACGAGGCGCTTGGCCTGCCACGCCCATGGGACCAGCAATGGTCTCTGCGCCTGCAGCAGATTCTCGCTTACGAAACAGACCTCCTGGAATATGAAGACCTGTTCGACGGCAGTCATGTGATCGAAGGCAAGACGGACGAACTGAAAGAGCTCGCCCGAACGACGCTCGCGGAAATCGATGCGCGCGGCGGCGCGACGAACTCCATCGACTTCATGAAGGAAAGTCTCGTCGGCGCACATATCGAGCGCGTGAAGGCAATTGAATCCGGCGCCCTGACCGTCGTTGGCGTCAACCGCTACACCGAAACGGAAGAAAGCCCGCTCGGCGGCGGCGACGGGGCGATCCAGACGGTCGATCCGGCCGAAGAGATGATGCAGGTCCGTGAACTGACGGCCTGGCGTGCGAACCGCGACAACGCCGCTGCTGAAGCCGCACTCGCCAGCCTCAAGGCTGCTGCGCAAGAGGGGACCAATATCATGGAGCCCTCCATCACCTGCGCCAAGGCCGGTGTCACCACTGGTGAGTGGGGTGAGGCGATGCGTGAAGTGTTCGGCGAATATCGCGGGCCCACCGGCGTGGCGGTCGTCATCAATTCCGACAGCGATGAAGACACCGAAGCCGTCCGCAAGGAAGTCGACCGGGTGTCCGATGCGCTCGGCCGCCGCCTGACCTATGTGCTCGGCAAGCCGGGTCTCGACGGCCACTCCAACGGCGCCGAACAGATCGCGGCGCGTGGCCGCGAGGTCGGCATGGATGTCGTCTATGAAGGCATCCGCTTCGCGCCCAATGAAATTGCCGCGCAGGCCAAGGAAGCCAATGCCCATGTGGTCGGCCTGTCCATCCTGTCGGGCAGCCATCTTGATCTCGTCCGCGAAACGCTGGCAGAACTTCGCAAGGTCGGTCTCGACAATGTGCCGGTTGTGGTCGGCGGCATCATCCCGCCAGAAGATGCTCAGGCTCTGCGCCAGATGGGGGTTTCCCGCATCTACACGCCGAAGGACTTCAAGATCACCGGCATCATGGGCGACGTCGTCGGCATCGTTGAAAAGGCCTGGCTTGTGAAAGGCTGAGCGCTATCAGGTTCTGGTTGCTTCCAGAAAAGCCAGAGATAGTCCGACAAAGCCAATCAGGAAAAAGAGAGGGAGCGCCTCAAGGAAGAAGACCTTGTGGCGAGGCCAACCGACGGTCTGTTTGAGGACCAACGTCAGCAGACGACCAAGTGCCAGACACATGAATAGCCAGAGCGCCATGTCAAAAAAGACAAGGCTTAATGCATTGCCGGCTCCGTGGTCGCACGCTACGCAGCGCATGAATTTCTGAAGTTCTAGGTTGAGGAACCACAAGATGGTTCCTGCTAAGCCCGTCAGCACAAGGTAGGAGCGCCAGCTCCAGGTAAAGCATGGCGCAATCACCCAGAGAGGGAGCAACCTTCCTATTACCTGGATGAGATCTTCCATGAAACTTCCGGCAGTTGAAGGGATGTTCGGGGCGTTACTTAAAATAGAAATTGTAGGCGACAATTTGTTGAACTTCGACTTTTTTCTCGACGGTCGTTCCCGGCTTTCTATCAGGTTAGAGGTGAGCCCTGTCATGTTCTTGCCGCTTGTGCTTGTCTTCAGGCAGGCATAAGCGGCGGAAAATTCTGACAGAGGCGCACTGACCATGCCCCACTCCAACCCGTTCGAGCTCGGCTGGGAAGAATGGCTGGCACTGCCAGACCTCGGCTTGCCGGCGATCAAGGCGAAGATCGATACGGGCGCGAAGACGTCCGCGCTGCATGCCAGCGTGATCGAGCCGTTTGGTCCGGTGACCAATCCGCAAGTACGGTTCCTGATCCAGCCCGACCCGAACGATCCGGCCCTGGAAGTGACCTGTTCTGCGCCCGTGGTTGACCGGCGCGAGGTAACGAGTTCCAACGGCGAGACCGAGCTGCGCTATGTGATCGAAACGGAAGTCCAGATGGGCGCCCGGCGCTGGCCCATCCAGCTGACTCTGACCAACCGCGAGAACATGATGTACCGCATGCTGTTCGGCCGCGGCGCCATGCAGCCGGACATGGTGGTTGACCCGAACGAATCCTTCCGCATGCCGGAACTCTCCTACAAGCTCTACAAGGGCTTGCCGAAGAAGAAGCCGGTGAAGCGCCCGCTTCGCATTGCGCTGCTGACGCGGGAGCCCAACAATTATTCCAGCCGCCGTCTTGTTGAGGCAGCGCGTGAACGTGGCCATGTGATCGAAATGATCGACACGGCCCGCTGCTACATGCAGATCGGCACGCTGGATCCGCAGGTGCATTATGACGGCAAGGCGCTGCCGCGATACGACGCTGTGATCCCGCGCATCGGCGCCAAGATTACCGACTATGGCATGGCCGTGCTGCGCCAATTCTCGAACACAGGTGCGGTTTGCCTCAACGGGGCAGGGTCGATCGGCCGGTCACGCGACAAGCTTCTGGCCCAGCAGCTGCTCGCCCGGGCGAAGATCGCCATGCCGGTGACAGCCTTTGCGCATAGCCCGAAGGATACGAAAGACCTGATCGGCCTCGTGGATGGGGCACCGGTCGTGTTGAAACTGCTGACCTCAACACAAGGACGCGGCGTGGTTCTGGCTGAAACGCGCAAGGCGGCCGAAAGCCTCGTGGATGCATTCCGCGGGCTCGATGCGGACTTCCTGGTTCAGGAATTCGTGGAAGAGGCCGCCGGGGCGGATGTGCGCGCCTTCGTGATCGGTAACAAGGTCGTCGGCGCCATGAAACGTCAGGCACAGAAGGGGGAGTTCCGCTCCAACCTGCACCGCGGTGGAACGGCATCCAGCATTCGCCTGACGGCGGAAGAACGGGAAACCGCTCGCGCAGCAGCGAAAGTGCTGGGGCTGAGCGTGGCGGGCGTCGACCTGCTGCAGACCAAGGACGGGCCGAAAGTGCTGGAGGTCAATTCCTCTCCCGGCCTCGAAGGTATCGAGAATGCCACCGGCAAGGACATTGCCGACAAGATCATCGAACACCTGGAGCGTCAGGTGCGTCCTCTGTCCAGCGACCGGGAAAACGTCACGCGCAGCAACCGCCGGATCAACGTGAACTGAACAGCTTGCCCTTTTCGGTGATCAGGATGATCGTGAGGGAAGAGAGACCGAGGCAGACAAAGCCGAGCATCAACGGGATCGTGGAGCCGTTGTATTGGCTGCCGATCAGCATGCCGATCAGGCTGGAGACGGTCGTCGTGGCAAATCCATATGCAGCGGATGCCGTCCCGGCGATGGAGCCCAGCGGTTCCATGGCGAGCGCCGAGAAGTTCGAGCCCAGCAGGCCGAAACAGGCGAATGTCAGGATGAACAGCGGATAGAACCAGAGAAGGTTCTCGCCCATGAAAAAGGTGATCGCTGCAGACAGGGCCGACAGCCCGGTGAACAGGAACAGGGCTGAATGGCTGATCCGGCGCATGCCGATCTTCTCGACCAGTCTCGAGTTGGCGAAGTTGGCCACGGCCAGCATGGCGGCGATTCCTGAGAACCAGAGAACGAAGTCCTGACCGCGGCCAAAGACTTCCCGGAAAACCTGTTCAGACGTCGCGATGAAAGAGAAGAGCGCGCCGAACACGATACCGGACGCACACATGTATCCGAATGTGACCGGCGTGCGGATCACTTGTGCATAGGCACCGAGTGCATTGCCGAGGTTCAGCGGCCGGCGGTTTTCAGTCGGCAGCGTTTCCGGCAGGCGGGCCCATGTCCAGCCAAGCATGCCAAGTCCGAACACGACCAGCGCGCCGAAGATCCACTCCCAAGGCGCTACCAGGAGAATGGCTTGTCCGACGGCCGGGGCGATGATCGGGATGATCATGAAAATGGTCATCACCAGCGACATGAAACGGGCCATCTGCCGTCCGGCGAAAAGGTCACGGACGATGGAGACAGCCACCAGCCGGGCACCGGACGAGAACACGCCCTGCACAAAGCGTGCGGCCAACAGGGCATGGAACTCCCGCAGTGTGATGCACAGCGATGCCATGACGATGTAGCCGATGAGGCTGACAAAGAGCGGGCCGCGGCGCCCGAACCGGTCGGTGATCGGCCCCCAAAGGATTTGGGGCGCTCCAAAACCGAGGATGTAGGAGAAGATGATGAGTTGCTGGCGGTTGTCGCTCTCGACGCCTTCAGCCGTCAGGCCGACGGCATGCGCGATCTCGTTCAGGGCCGGGAGCATGATGTCGATGGCCAGCGCGTTCAGGGCCATCAGACCCGCGACCATGACCACCATTTCCATCTGCCCCGGAACCTTCCGGTCGGGCAGTGTTTCGGGCGTCGGTGCCTTTGTTTCAGTATCGGGCACCGCGTGCGCCTTTCGAGCCAGTGAGTTTCTGGGAAAGGCTATCTGGACCCGTCAGGCCATCATTACCAGAGCTGCCGGCAGAAAACTGTCAGACGGGCCTGCGCCCGCTCCGAATGGCGGGGCGGGTTACTCGAATTCTGACGGTGTGAAATCCAGAGACCAGATCAGGGTTGCGGGCGCACGATGCTGCCGGAAAGGTTCATGATAACCTGGTCTGCATCGAAATAGGCCGCGTCATCAGGCTTTGGCCCTTTGCCCATCAGGATCTCCGCCGAAGCAATGTAGCGCGTCGACTCCCTGTATTCAGCCGAGCCCCAATAAGGGTCGTAATAGCCCCAGCGCGGCCAGAATGGATCCGGATAATAGGGCCGGGCGCGATAGTAGGCCGCGCTCGGCCCGTAATAATAATAGTCGAGATAAAAGTGATCGTAGAATGGCGAGTAGGGTCCGCCGCCTGTCGGCACCAGCCGGCTTTTCGCGTCCGTATCCCGGTGCACGACCCGGAAATGATCATACCCGTTCAGTTTGGTCAGCTCTGCTGCGCGGTAGAGCAGGTAGGTTTCCACTGTCTTGCGGTCTGTCAGGCTGTTGCCGGCAAACTGGACGCGGAACCGGTTGTTCTCGATCTGCTGTTCGGAATAGCCGCGGCTGGAGGAGTCGATGGCCGCCTGGTACGGCGTCGCGGTCGCGCAGGCACCAAGCAGGGCAAGTGCTGCTATCGCAGCAGGAAGAACAAGTTTCCGCATCTGGGAGTACCTCCGGCGCACAGTCGTTTGAGTGTATTATATGGATCGTTGTAGCTGAACGCCAGTTGAACCATGTCGCAGCCGGCCGCTGACGGCATGAAGATGTTGTTATGTTTGACCTCTTGTCTGGTCTGCCGGGCCTGCTCGTATACGCTTCGTGAATTACGCGGAGGCGCCGTATGCGGTTGAGTGATGCAGTCACAAAATGGATCACCGGGACATGTCTGCTCGGCCTGGCTGCTTGTGGAGGCGGTGGCAGCAGCAATGGTACCGCGCCTCCGGCCAACCAGCCGCCGGTCTTTTCGAGCGCGACAAGTGTCAGTGTCGCCGAAAACACGAGCGGCACATTTTACACCGTCAGTGCGTCTGATCCGGATGGTGGCGCGGTGACGCTGAGTGTCGTGTCTGGCGGGGATGAGGGGGCATTCACCATCGACTTGGAGGCGCGGACGATCGCTTTCGCCTCGCCCCCCGATTTCGAAGCGCCACTCGATGCGAATTTGGACAACACTTATGGACTGACCCTGGAAGCACGCGACGCGGGCGGGTTGACCGCACGGCTCAGCCTAACCGTGACGGTGACGGATCTGACGGAAGGACTTGCCCTGCAGCGCACCGGATCCGGTTTTTCCACGCCACTGTTCGTTATCCAGTTGCCCGGCACCGAGCAGCTTGTCGTGCTGGAAAAGGGCGGACTGGCGCGCCTGCTCAATCGGCAGAACGGCACAATTAGGAGCGTACCATTTCTGGATGTGTCCGGATCGATATCCACCGATGGAGAGCGGGGCCTTCTGGGACTGACATTCTCGCCGGATTTCGCGACTGACCGGACTTTCTACGTGAATGTCACCAACCCGGCGGGAGATACGGAAATCCGCCGTTACCAGACTTATACAACTTCACCAGGGCAGGCGGATCCAACGACAGAAGAATTGGTCCTGACGATTCCGCAGGAAGGGAACAACCACAATGGTGGTTGGCTGGATTTCGGCCCGGACGGCCTGCTCTATGTTGCCATGGGCGATGGTGGAGGAGCAGGCGATCCGCTTGAGCGGGCGCAGGACCCTGACTTCCTGCTCGGAAAGCTGCTGCGGATTGATGTGACCTCGGATGATTTTCCAGCCGATCCCGATCGCAATTACGCAATACCTGCCGGGAATGCGTATCCGGGCGGAGCGGGCGGGCGGCCTGAAATCTACGCGCTCGGCCTGCGCAATCCCTTCCGATGCAGCTTCGATGCGGCATCCGGAGACCTGTTCATCGCCGATGTCGGCCAGGGCGTAGTCGAGGAGATCGACCGGATCGGCACGAACGAACCCGGCGTCAATTTCGGCTGGGACAATCTCGAAGGAACGGAGATCTACGAAGGCCCGGACGATCCGTCCTTCCGACACCCTGTCGCACAATACTTCCATGGATCTGCTGCGAACCAGGGCAATTCGATCACGGGTGGATATGTCTATCGCGGAAGCATCGCGGCCATTCGGGATCACTATGTGTTTGCAGATTTCGTCAACAGCAATGTCTGGTCGATCCCGGAAGCAGATCTTGTGAATGGTTCAACAGTCGCCGTGACAGCCGGGATGCGCCTCAATGACCAGCTGGTTCCGGATCAGGGAAGCCTCTCAAATGTGTCGAGTTTCGGAGAGGATGCGGACGGTAATCTTTATATCGTCTCGTACGGGAGTGGAGACATCTTCCGATTTGTCAGTATACCCTGATAATCGATGACGATGAAATCAGCGCATAATAAAAGGGCGGCCCCGCGAGGCCGCCCTTTCGAATTCAGGATCTGGCTGGATCAGGCGGCCTTGTAGCCGATCACTGCCTTGACCTCGAGGAATTCCTCAAAGCCTTCCTCGCCCCACTCGCGGCCATTGCCGGACTGGCCGTAGCCACCGAACGGCGCCGTGAAATCAGGGCGTGCGCCATTGACCTGGATCTGGCCAGCGCGGATGCGATTGGCGACCTTGTTGGCTTCATCTTCAGGGCCCTGCACATAACCAGCCAGGCCATAGACCGTGTCGTTCGCCATTTCGATGGCGTCTTCAACGTCCTCGTAGGGCAGGATGCAGAGCACCGGTCCGAAGATTTCCTCGCGAGCGATCGTCATGTCGTTGGTGACGTTGGCGAAGACGGTCGGGCGGGCGAAGTAGCCCTTGTTGAAGCCTTCCGGACGGCCCGGGCCACCGGCGACCAGCGTTGCGCCTTCTTCGATGCCCTTCTGAATGAGGTCCTGTACCTTCTGGTACTGGTTGCCATTCGAGATCGGGCCGATGGCACCAGGGGTTGCTTCCGCCGGCATCATAACCTTCACGGACTCAGCGGTCGCCTTGGCGATTGCGATCGCTTCGTCCTGCTGGTCCTTCTGGACGAACATCCGGGACGGGGCGTTACAGGACTGACCGGAATTGGTCATCATCTGGATGACACCGCCGGAGACAGCCTTCTGCAGGTCTGCGCTCGGCAGGACGATGTTCGGGCTCTTGCCGCCCAGTTCCTGCGCAACGCGCTTCACGGTCGGTGCTGCGGCCTGTGCCACGAGCACGCCCGCGCGGGTGGAGCCGGTGAAGGACATCATGTCGACATCCGGATGCGCGGACAGCGTTGCGCCGACGCCCGGGCCGTCACCGTTCACGAGATTGAACACGCCTTTCGGCACGCCGGCCTCATGGATGATTTCAGTCAGGATCATGGCGTCGATCGGGGCGATTTCAGACGGCTTCAGCACCATGGTGCAGCCTGCGGCGATGGCCGGGGCCACTTTGCAGGCGATCTGGTTGATCGGCCAGTTCCACGGCGTGATGAAGCCGCAAACACCGATGGGTTCTTTGCGCAAAAGGGTCGTGCCCTTCACTTCTTCCCATTTGTAGTTCCGCAGGATCGCGGCGGTCGTTGCGAAGTGACCCATGCCGGACGGCACCTGGGCTGCATTGGCCAGCCACATCGGCGCGCCCATTTCGGTGGAAACGGCTTCAGCCAGTTCCGGCAGACGGGCCTGAATGCCTGCTGCGATCTTGTCGAGCAGCTCGGCGCGGTATTCCACGGTCGTCTGCGAGAAGGCCGGGAAGGCTGCCTTGGCGGCGGCCACGGCCTTGTCGACGTCTGCCTTCGAGCCGAGCGAAATGACGGCAAAGTTTTCCTCGGTTGCCGGGTTCTCGACTTCGAGCGTTTTCGGTGTCACGGGATCGACCCATTCACCATTGATGTAGAATTTCAGATACTCTTTCATGCCGCTCGGGCCTCCCTCCAAAGGTGTCAGACTATAATAAGTATAGGGGCAGGACCCGCGACCCGCGAGTCCTTACCCGACGATATGTCCGCTTTGTCATCGGCGATTAGCCGTGAACATTGTCCACATCATAGGCGGCAATCGTGGCGAGGTTCACGATATCCCCGACCGTCGCGCCCAGCGAGGCGATCTGCACCGGCTTTTCGAGGCCAAGCAGCATCGGGCCGATCACGGTAGCGCGGCTCATCGATTCCAGAAGCTTGGTCGAAATCGATGCGGCGTGAATGGCTGGCATCACGAGAACATTGGCCGGACCGCTGAGACGCGAGAACGGATACAGCATCCAGTGGTTCGGATTCAGCGCGACGTCCGCTGACATGTCGCCCTCATACTCGAAGTCAATGCCATCCATCTTGTCGAGAATGGCGACAGCCTCACGGACTTTCTCACCCCGTTCGCCCATCGGGTTGCCGAAGGTGGAATAGGACAGGAAGGCGACCCGCGGGATAAAGCCGACCGATTGAACGGCGCGCGCTGCCTCAATGGCGATGTCGGCAAGCTCCGGCCCGCCCGGCAGTTCGGTTACGCTGGTGTCCGCGATGAACACCGTCTTGCCGCGGTTGATCACCATCGACATGCCAATAACGGCCTGGCCCGGGATCGGGTCCAGCACCATCTGGGCGTCTTTCAGGGCAACATCATAGTTGCGGGTGACGCCTGTGACCATGCCGTCGGCATCGCCATTCTTCAGCATGCAGGAGCCGAATATGTTGCGGTCGTTGTTGACGAGGCGCTGCACGTCCCGCTTGAGGTAGCCCTCGCGCTGAACGCGGGCATACAGCATGTCCGTGTAGACTGGGTTATTGTCCGACAGGCGGGCATTGATGATTTCCAGCGATCCGGTCGGAACGCCCATCATTTCCATCGTCTGCTCAACCTGGGCTTCGCGGCCGATCAGGATCGGATGACCGAGGCCCTGATTCTTGAAGCTGTAGGCGGCGCGGACGACCGCCGGTTCTTCACCTTCCGCGAACACGATCCGCCGTTGTACTTCCTTGCAGCGCGCCTGCACGCCTTCGAGGAAGGCGGCGGCCGGATCGGAGCGGCGCTTCAACTGGGCACGGTAGGCATCCATGTCCGCGATGGGTTTGCGGGCAACGCCGGTGTCCATGGCGGCCTGCGCCACGAAGGGCGGGACGTGCGAGATGAGGCGCGGATCGAACGGAGAGGGGATGATATACTCCCGTCCGAAAGAGGGGCGTGATCCGTGATAGGCGGCCGCCACTTCATCCGGCACGTCTTCACGTGCGAGTTCCGCCAAAGCGTAAGCGGCGGCGACCTTCATCTCTTCATTGATGCTGCGTGCCCGGACATCGAGCGCGCCGCGGAAGATGTAGGGGAAGCCGAGGACGTTGTTCACCTGGTTGGGATAGTCCGACCGGCCCGTCGCGATGATGGCATCATCACGGACGGTCTTGATCTCTTCCGGAGTGATTTCCGGGTCCGGATTGGCCATGGCAAAGATGATCGGGTTCGGCGCCATTTTCTTGACCATGTCCGCCGTCACGGCGCCCTTGATCGACAGGCCGAGGAAAATGTCCGCGCCTTCCATGGCTTCGGTCAGCGTCCGCTTGGTCGTCTTCACGGCGAAGGCGGATTTGAACTGGTCCATCCGTTCGGTGCGGCCTTCATAGACCACGCCCGTCGAGTCGCACATCAGGATGTTTTCCGCCTTCACGCCAAGATGGCGGATGAGGCCAGCGCAGGAGAGGCCTGCGGCGCCCGCACCGGAGACGGCGACTTTCACGTCTTTCAGGTCACGGCCTGTGATATGGCAGGCATTGATGATGCCCGCTGCGGCAATGATGGCCGTGCCGTGCTGGTCGTCATGGAAGACCGGAATGTCCAACTCTTCGCGCAGGCGGCTTTCAATGACGAAACAGTCCGGAGATCCGATGTCTTCCAGATTGATGCCACCCCATGTGTCGCCAATGTTGCGAACAGTCCGGATGAAATCTTCCGCATCCTTCGTATTCACTTCGACATCGATACTGTCGATATCGGCGAAGCGCTTGAACAGGACGGACTTGCCTTCCATCACCGGCTTCGAGGCCATCGGGCCAAGATCGCCAAGGCCGA
This sequence comes from Hyphomonas sp. GM-8P, assembly GCF_003263315.1. Classification (NCBI taxonomy): domain Bacteria; kingdom Pseudomonadati; phylum Pseudomonadota; class Alphaproteobacteria; order Hyphomonadales; family Hyphomonadaceae; genus Hyphomonas; species Hyphomonas sp. GM-8P. The sequence goes on along the minus strand of NZ_AWFE01000056.1, from coordinate 28,631 downwards.
GAATGGCGGTGCCGTTTGAGATCACGGCGACCATGTTGCCCTTTGACGTATAGTCATAGGCCTTGTCTTCATCCTCTGCGATGGCAAGCACGGGAACGGCCACGCCCGGGCTGTATGCCAGCGACAGGTCCCGCTGGGTCCCCATGGGCTTGGTCGGCGCCATGGAAATCTTGCCGGCGGTCGGCTTGGAATGGAAATCAAGGGCTTCCTGATCGGTGAAGCTGGGGCGCTTTGACGTCATGACTTGGGGTCTGTTCTACGGGTCTGTTTCGGTTCTCGATTGGGGCCGGACCCTAGGCCGCACCGGGGAGGCTGCCAACTGCCTAAATGACCGAAAAGCATGCGATTTCAGCAAGGCTGGCCAGATGCTTTGCGAATCCCCTGGCAAACGGCTAGCGTCCGCGCAACATGGCTGACACTGCAACCTCCTCTCCTGCGAGCAAGACTTCTGCGCCGACCCCGTTCATGGCGCAATATCTTTCCATTAAAGCGCAGCAACCCGATGCGCTTTTGTTTTTTCGCATGGGAGATTTCTACGAACTGTTCTTCGACGATGCCGTAGACGCTGCGCGCATCCTCGACATCACGCTCACCTCGCGCGGGGAACATGAGGGCAAGCCGATCCCGATGGCCGGTGTGCCCTACCATGCGGCCGAAGGATATCTTGCCCGTCTGATCAAGGCCGGATGCCGTGTGGCGGTGTGCGAACAGACCGAAAGTCCGGCCGAAGCGAAGAAGCGCGGCTCCAAGGCGATCGTGAACCGGGAGATTGTGCGGATCGTCACGCCTGGCACCCTGACGGAGGAGGCCTTGCTGCCCGCCCGACAGGGACAGGCGCTGGCCGCCATTGCTTTGGGGGCAGGGGGAACAGAAGCGGCGATCGCCGTTTGCGACGTGTCGACAGGCACATTCGACGTCGCGGCGGTCGCCCCGCCTGCACTCGCCGACATGTTGATGGCCTGGCCGCTGTCGGAATTGCTGGCAGCCGACGCCGACAGCGGCAAACCGCCGATCATTTCGGCGACCGCGGCGTCTGCTGCACCGGTCACGTGGCGGCCCGCGCGGGCGGCGACGCACAAGACCGGGGAGGCGCTCCTGAAGGAAGCCTTCGATATCGCCGCCATCGATGCGCTCGGGGACTTCAGCCGTACCGAGCTTTCCGCCATCGGCCTGCTGCTCGACTATGTGAAGCTGACACAGGCAGGCAGCGAGATCCGCCTCGATCCGCCGCGCCGGCCCGATCCATCCGGGCATCTGTCGATTGATCCGGCAACCCGGGCCAGCCTCGAGATCGACCGGGCCATGAATGGCGGACGTGACGGATCCCTCCTCGGCACGATCGACCGGACGGTTACCGCGCCCGGCGCGCGCCTTCTGGCGGCCCGCCTCGCACGGCCTTCACTCGACAAGGCGGAGATCGAGGCCCGTCTCGATGCTGCGGCTTGGTTCGTGGACGACACATCTGCACTTGAGGATCTAAGGGCCCGGTTGCGCCAGGCCCCGGACCTGGAGCGTGCCCGGACGCGTCTCAATCTTGGCCGAGGAGGCCCACGCGACCTGCTTGCCATTGCCAATGCGCTGCAGGCGGCAAGCGAAGGGGCGGGTCTTCTGAAACAATCCGGCGCATTGCCGGACCAGCTGGCGCGTGCCTGCGAGCAGCTGGACCTGTCAGGCCAGCCTGGCCTTGCGGAACTTGCAGGGGACATGGCGCGCGCCATCAAGGAAAGTCCGCCAACTCTCGCACGAGATGGCGGGTTCGTTGCAACCGGATGGGACAAGGCACTGGACGATGTCCGGGCGTTGCGGGACGACAGCCGCAAGATCATTGCGGAGATGCAGGCGCGCTATGCCAGCGACACCGGTATTTCTGCATTGAAAGTCAAGTTCAACAATGTGCTCGGCTATTTTGTCGACGTGCCGGCAAAGCACGGCGACACATTGATGACGCCCCCCTGGTCGGAGACCTTCATTCACCGGCAGACGCTTGCCGGGAATGTCCGCTTTTCGACCAGCGAACTGGCGGACCTTGCCGGACGGATCTCGCGTGCGGAGGAAGAGGCCAAGGCGCGGGAACTGGCGATCTTTGATGAGCTGTCAACGCGCGTGTCAGCGGCCAGTGCTGAATTGTCCGCGAGTGCCGGGGCGATTGCCAGACTGGATGTGGCCGCTGCGACGGCAGCCTGGGCTCTGGAAGCAGAGGCTGTCCGTCCTCGGATTGAAGAAGCGCCCGTCTTCGAAGCAGATGCCCTGCGCCACCCAGTTGTCGAAGCCGCGCTCAAAAAGGAGGGGCAGGGCTTTACCGCCAATGCCCTGACGCTTGATGCGCATGGTGGAGACGCGCCGCGCCTCCTGCTGGTGACCGGGCCGAACATGGCCGGCAAGTCCACCTATCTGCGCCAGTCGGCGCTTGCAGTGATCCTGGCGCAGGCTGGTTTGTTCGTCCCGGCGCGCAGCATCCGGGTCGGTCTCGCGGACCGTGTTTTCTCCCGTGTGGGTGCGTCCGACGATCTGGCGCGCGGACGGTCCACCTTCATGGTGGAGATGGTCGAGACCGCCGCGATCCTGACCCAGGCGACCAGCCGCAGCTTTGTCATCCTCGACGAGGTCGGCCGGGGCACGTCGACCTGGGACGGGCTGGCCATCGCCTGGGCGGCGGTCGAACATCTGCACTCGACCAATGGCTGCCGGGCCCTGTTTGCCACGCACTATCATGAGCTGACGGGACTTGCAGATGATTTGGCCGGCGCGGCCAATGCGTCTTTGCGGGCCCGTGAATGGAAGAACGATCTGGTCTTCCTGCATGAAGTACAACCAGGGCCTGCCGACAGGTCTTACGGGGTCCAGGTTGCGCGTCTTGCGGGCCTGCCGAAAAAGGCGGTGACGCGCGCCGCGCAGATCCTGAAGCGTCTCGAAACCGATCCTTCATCGGCCGAAACCCTGCCGCTGTTTGCAGCGTCGCCTCTGAGTGTCGAAGAGGAGGAGGCCGACGCGCCTGCGCCATCCGGAGCTGGCCACCGGCTCGCGAGCCTGCTGGAAGATATCGATCCGGATTCCCTGACACCCCGGGAGGCATTGGACCTGGTTTACAGGCTGAAGGACGAAGCGAGGAACGAGGACTGAGGCCTGGCTCGATCGTTCAAGAGCTTCGAGAATGTGGATTGCGGCGCGCAGGGACTGGTCGTTTTCGATCCGGTCGATCAGCCGTTTGCCGTCTCGGCGCAGGCCCATGATCTTCAGGTCCCGCTCGGCTTTTCCGGATGCAGGAAGTTCAATGACAAAAGGTTCGTAGAAAAAGTCGATCGGCTTGTTGAGGGCCATCGCCACATCCCGCAGGCGTCCCGCAGAGAGACGGCTCTGACCGGCCTCGTATTTCTGGATCTGCTGGAATGTGATCCCCAACAGGGAGGAAAGCGCTTCCTGGGTCAGGCCGAGTTCCCGCTGGGCCTGTCTCACTTTCTGACCCACGTAGCGGTCGGCGTCGTTTGGCTTCCGCGCCTCGTAGCCATTCGGATTGGCCAAGTTGGGCATGTCTGACTTCCTGGTACTGGATGTCGCAATCGAATTGGTATGCAAACACCGGACCGATAACTACCTGGACGTGTAAATTTTAGAAGCCCGGCCTCGAAACCTGCATCAGAAATGGAAAACCGCAGGCAGCTGCCTGCGGCTTGATCCGGAAATCATTGTCAGTGTCCCTTCGTTGCGATCAGTTCGGGTCGAGGCGGATGATGTCGTCATCCTCACTCGCGGCAAATGCGTCGTCTTCGCCGGCGAAGACGGGACCGGGAACATCCTTGTTGAAATCAACGGACCCCAGCTGATCGGATCCGATGAGCCGGGGCTCGCTGGATGTGCCGCCAAGGTTCAGGTTCAGCGTGCCGCCGGAAACGGAGGTTTCCTGGACCGATCCGGGCAGGGAAAGGTTCAACGTGCCCGCTGGCTCCTGCACAGCGACCGTGTCAGTTGTTTCCGGAGAGGCCTTTGAATTCGATTCCGAACAGGCGACACCAGCGAAAGCAGCTGAAGCAACGGCGAGGACGGTCATAAGTTTCATATTCATGTCCCTGATCTTGTCCCTGAGACTAGCGGCCTGCAAGCCTCTCCTGCACAGAGTCCCAGAAAATGGCAGGGATATCAATGCCGCTTAATTTCTTGATGGCCTGAACGCCTGTGGGGGACGTGACGTTAATCTCGGTCAGCCGTCCGCCGATGACATCGATACCGGTCAGAACCAGGCCGCGCTTGCGCAGTTCAGGGCCGATGGCGTCACAGATCCGCTTGTCGGCGTCGCTGAGATCGGATTTTTCCGCCGTTCCGCCAACGACAAGGTTTGAGCGCACCTGACCGGATTTCGGGCGCCGGTTCAGCGCGCCGACGGCCTTGCCATCGACCAGCATGATTCGCTTGTCGCCCTCGCTGACCGCCGGAAGGAAGGCCTGCACCATGACGGGCTCGCGGGATTTCGAGAAAAATAGCTCAAGCAGGGAGTCGAGATTGGAATCGTCTTCTTTCAGCCGGAATACGCCGGCACCGCCATGTCCGTAGATCGGCTTGACGATGATGTCCTTGTAGCGCTCCCGGAAATCCTCGATTGCCGCCGGGTCGCGGCTGACCAGTGTCGGCGGCATCAGGTCCGGGAACATGAGCGGCAGAATCTTTTCCGGGCTGGAGCGAACCCCAGCCGGATCGTTCAGCACCAGCGTCTCGCCACTGATCAGCTCCAGCATGTGACAGGCGGTGATGTAGGAAAGGTCGAACGGCGGATCCTGACGCATCAGCACGACGTCGACGTCCTTTGCGAGGTCGAGCGTCACCGCTTCGCCGAAGACGCCTGGGGCACCCGGAACCCGCTGGACTTTTGCCGGCCGCACCCGCGCCGTCACGCGTGTGCCTTCCAGGCTCATATCCTGCGGACCGTAGACAAAAAGCTCCATGCCACGGGCCTGCGCCGTCTCGGCCAGGGCAAAAGATGTGTCGCCATCGATTTTGACGTGCTCAAGCGGATCCATCTGGATCGCGACGCGAAGACTCATTGGGCGCTCCCGGTTGCAGGAACGCGAGCAGGGCGTCCCGTCAGTAACTTGCGCCGAGCAGCTCGGCGTCCGACCCATATGAGGTATCAGGGGCGTTTTGGTAAGAGGTCGGCTGGCCCTGCAGTTCCGGTTCCGGCGCATGGACCTCCGGTTCGAGCAGGCGGACATAGGATACGACCTGCTTTACCCCCGCAACCACACTTGCCTCCTCGGCGGCTTTTTTCAGCTCTTTTGCCGAACGCGCGGTCCCCATGAGATAGACGATGCCGTCATAGGTCTCGATGTTGAAATTGAGGCTCTTGACCGTTTTGGAGCCGATCAGCCGCGCCCGGACACGGCCGGTGATGACCTCGTCAGAGACATTGGCGATGAAGCCGCCCGGCGGTTCGATCTTGATCTCGTTTGCCACGTCTTTCGTGAGGGCAGCGCTCCATGCGATGCCTTCCGCCTTGACCCGGTCTTCCGGAAAATTCACCCGGCCGCTCAGCAGGACGAGGCCGTTTGCGACCTCGACATCCACCTCGGAGAATTTCTCGGTGTTTTCAGACAGGAGTTTCGCCTTGATCTGGTTGGACACGTTTGCGTCATCCAGTGCCTGGCCCATCGTCTTGTCCTGCGCCGCCGTGAGTCCGACAGCGCCCGCCGTTCCCACCGCTGCGACCACACAACCGCCCAGCGGCAGCAGGAGTGTCAGGGACAGGGCGAGAGCGGGAAGGGGGGATTTCATAGGCAACTCCGGAACGTTCGGGCGACGGTAGCGGCTTCTACTCGCAGCTTGGGGCGAAATTCTGGCAAGATGGCCGGTTGCAGCCCGGAGGCTGCAGTCAGCGCACCGGTGACAGACAATACGGGTTTCTTCTGGTTGTGAAGCGCCCCGCGTGATAATATGTGAGGATGAGTAACCAGAAGGAATGAAAACCCTGACTTCCAGCGCTCCGCGGCTCCAGGCCGCAAAGCAGGCCACCATCGAGGATATCCGTGCCGTGGCCGAGTCTCTCGCAAAGTCCCTTGAAGACGATAAGGCTGAAGATCTTCTCTTCATCGACCTTCAGGGCAAATCCTCGCTTGCCGATTTCATGATCATCGCGTCCGGCCGTTCCGGTCGCCACGTGGCTGCGCTTGCCGATCACATTTCACAGGAAGCGAAGAAACTCACCGGCCGTCCGGCGAGCGTCGAAGGCATGCCGAATGCAGACTGGGTCCTGATCGATACAGGGGATGTGATCGTCCACCTGTTCCGGCCTGAAGTCCGGGAGTTCTATAATCTGGAAAAGATCTGGGCATCAGATTCAGCCAACATGCGCAGCAAGGCCAACTAGGCGCCATGCGCCTGACTTTCCTGGTGGTCGGCAAGATGAAGTCCGGCCCGGAACGCGAGCTTGCTGACGAATACATCAAGCGCGCCCGGCCTGTGGCGCGTGGATTGGGCTTCCGGGGCATCGAAGAAGTCGAAGTCGCCAGTGGCGGCGGACTGGATGCCGAAGCCGAACGCCTCCTCGAAAAAATTCCGGCAGGCGCGCGTGTTCTGCGCCTTGATGAGTTCGGGCCAGCCATGGGCTCAACCGATTTTGCCGGGAAACTCGCAAACTGGCGGGATCAGGGCACGCCGGACCTGGTTTTCCTGATTGGTGGGGCTGAGGGTTATGGCGATGCGGTGCGCAAATCCGCGCCGGACACGCTGGCATTCGGGCCACAGACCTGGCCGCACCGTTTCGTACGGGCGATGCTGGCAGAGCAGGTTTACCGGGCGATGTCGATTCTTGCGGGAACGCCTTATCACAAGGCCTGACAGCCTGTGGGCGGCGAGGTCGTTCAGCCGGCGTAAAGCGAGGGCTGCGGAGCGAACGCCATAACGAACAGCACGCCCGCCAGCGCTGCAAATGTTGCAAGCGTGACCCATCTTGAAAGGGCGGTCTGGGCGTTCATTCTTGGCATCCTTCTGGCCGGTTTCCTTACCCGTCCCGATATGGGGACGGTGTCTCTTGATGAACACTTTCCAAACGGAATGGGTTCCATGCGCGGCTTGAATAAGGCAATTTCCGGGCCAGCGATGACACCTCGTTCATCTTGTTGATCCCACCCCGTTCCCGGCCTAGACCAGAAATCGACATCAAGCCGGTGCGGGAGACGAAGCAATGTCAGGTTGGCGGGATTTCCTGAAAGTGTACTGGCCGCTGATTGCAGTGGCCGCCGTGGGCCTGATCGCCGCCATGATGCTGATGGACCCGGCGCCCCCGAAAAAGATCCGCTTTGCGGCTGGCTCGCCCGGCGGCGCCTATCATGCGTTTGCCGAGCGGTATCAGCGCCTGCTGCAGGAGCAGGGGGTGCAGGTCGATCTCGTCGACACGGCAGGATCCATCGAAAATCTTCGGCTCCTCGACGATGGCGATGTGGACGTCGCCCTGGTTCAGGGTGGCCTTGCCTCACGGCAGGATCGTGAAGTGCTGCACTCGCTGGGCGGCCTGTTTCCGGAGCCGTTCTGGGTCTTCGTGCGCGCTGGCAATGGCATCAACGCGTTCGGGGACCTGCGCGGCTATCGCTTTGCGATTGGGCCGGCCGGATCGGGCACGCGCTCCCTCGCATTGTCCCTGCAATCGGAATTTGGTGGTACCTGGCCAGCCAGTGCGCAGCTGACCCTGGCGGGTAGCGAAGCGGCCGATGCGTTGCGTGCCGGCACGGTGGATGCGGTGGCTTTCGCAGCATCGGTCGAGGCGCCTTATGTGCAGGACATGCTGCGCGACCCGGCCGTGGAATTGCTGCCGTTCGAACGGGCGCCGGCGCTGGCACGGCGGCAGGACGCCCTTTCTGCGGTCACACTGCTGCGCGGCGTCGTCGATATTGGTGCCGACATTCCGTCGGCGGACGTGCCGCTGGTCGCTCCGGTTGCTCAGCTCGCTATCCGCAAAGATGTGCATCCGGCCATCGAAGCGTTGCTGATCGATTCCGCGATGGCCATTCATGGGGATGGTTCCCTGTTGTCAGCGGCTGGCACCTGGCCGGACCCCGATGCGACGGACCTGCCGGTCTCCAGCCAGGCCCGGCGGTATTACAGGGATGGCCCGTCTTTCCTGCGGCGGTATTTCTCGTTCGATGTTGCCAACTTCCTCGACCGGGCCTGGGTGCTCGCCATCCCGCTGCTGACGCTGTTGTTCCCGCTCGTTCGTGCAGCGCCGCCGATCTATCGCTGGCGCGTGCGGCGGAAAATCTATGTCTGGTACAAGGACATCCGGGAACTTGAATCCCGAGGGCGGGCTTCGCCAACCCCGGAAGAGCGGGCGCAGATCGTCAAGGAATTGCAGGAGCTGCAGGAAGAGATCGGTGCGGTGGACGTGCCGCTGTCCTATACCGACGACCTCTACCGCCTGCGCAGCCATGTCGAGTTCGTCAAACAGCTGGTGATGAACCCGAAAGGCTCTGTTTCGGCGCCAGCTCTCGGCGCTTAGGGCTTACCAGGTTTCGCACCAGGGCCTGAGATCCAGTTCGTGCGTCCAGGCAGAGCGATGCTGCTGGTGCAGCCAGACATAGTTCTTTGCAATCTCGTCCGGGATGAGCAGTCCGTCCCGCGCGCGCCGATCAGCGGCGTCCGGCAGCATGTCCCGGATGAAAGCTGAATCGATGGCGCCATCGATCACGACATGGGCCACATGGATGCCCTTCGGGCCAAGCTCCCGGGCCATCGACTGGGCAAGCGCCCGGAGCGCGTGCTTGGCACCGGCAAAGGCCGAGAAGCCGGCGCCGCCCCGCATCGCGGCCGTGGCGCCGGTGAAAATGATCGTGCCGCGCGCTCGTGGGCTCATGACGCGGGCGGCTTCGCGTCCAGTGAGGAAGCCGGCAAAGGCCGCCATCTCCCAGACCTTGTGGTAGACGCGGCTGGTCGTGTCGGTGACCGGGAAGTGGACGTTCGCGCCGATATTGAAAACGCAGGCTTCGATGGGGCCCACTTCCGCCTCCACCTGGTCGAACAGGGCGACGGTTTCGTCTTCGCTGCGGGCATCAACGCCGAAGGCGCGGGCCTTGCCGCCTTCGGCCTCAATCGATCCGACCAGCGCATCGAGATCGGAGAGGTTGCGGGGGCGGCGGGTGACACAGGCCGTCAGGCCTTCGCGCGCGAAGGCTTTGGCAATTGCGCCGCCGGTCGCATCGCCCGCCCCAATGATCAGAGCTGCACCGTTTGCCATGCCGAAAGCCTCCTCCAGTGTTTTGCAAACGCTCGCCGATCAAAGTGAGTTTGTAAAGAGAACTCACTCTTCAGCTGGGCTGAACCTGAGCGGTTAGCGCTGGCAGGACGGGCAGTAGAAGGTCGAACGGCCTGACTGGACGAGGCGTTTGATTGTAGCGCCGCAGGCCGGGCAGGGCTGGCCCTCGCGGTCATAGACAGCGAAGCGATGCTGGAAATAGCCGAGCTCCCCGCTGGCGCTGGCGAAATCCGAGATGGAGGAACCGCCCGCCTCGATGGCCTCGGCGATGACATCATTGACGGCCGGGGCAAGCCGCGCGGCGCGCTGGCCGGGGATGCTTTGCGACAGGCGTTTCGGCGAGATCTTTGCCCGCCACAGCGCCTCGCAAACATAAATGTTTCCAAGGCCAGCGATGACCGACTGGTCCAGCAGGGCGGCCTTGATCGGGGCCTTCTTGTCCTTCAGGGCGGTGTCGAGATAGGCGGCGGAGAAATGATTGCTCAGCGGCTCCGGACCCATGGCCATTAACCGTGGATAAGCCTGAAATTGCTCGGCAGGCCAGAGCTCCATGAAGCCGAACCGGCGGGGGTCATTATAGGTGACTATGTCATGACTATCGAGGACCATAACGACATGATCATGGGCCGGATCTGTGCCTGTTTCGTGCTTATAACCGGCTGTCGCATGACCACTCACCGTGAAGCGTCCGGTCATGCCGAGATGCATCACCAGAACCTCGCCGGAAGAGAGCTCCACCGTCAGGAATTTTGCCCGACGCCCGAGGCGCACAACCTTCTGCCCAGACACCCGTTCGGCGAAGCGTTCAGGGAAGGGGAAGCGCAGGTCTGCCCGGTTCTGGGTCAGCGATACGATCGTGCGGCCCTCCATGACGGGGGCGAGTCCGCGGCGAACTGTCTCGACTTCAGGTAATTCAGGCATGGTTATGGCATATAGCCTAGGCAGTACGGGGTAACTATGGTGGCGCGCATGTCTGCTGAACCTGAAACAGAGCGCCCGGACGGCGAACGCAAGGTTTCCTTCGGATTCGAAGAGGTGACCGAAAGCGAGAAGGTGGCGCGCGTCAAAGGCGTGTTCCGTTCCGTCGCGTCGCGCTACGACCTGATGAACGACCTCATGTCCGCCGGCGTGCACCGACTGTGGAAGCATGATGCGATGAACCGCGTGAACCCGCAGCCGGGTGAGCGTCACCTGGATGTGGCGGGCGGTACGGGCGAGCTGGCCCGGGCCTTCCTGGAACTCGCTGACAAGGCCGGCAAACGGCGCGGCATCGACAAGCCGGCGACCGCCATCGTGTCAGACATCAATGACGCCATGCTGGAAGCGGGCAAGGCACGTGCCGACAATGCGAAATGGGAAGGCCGACTGGACTGGGTCTGCGCCGATGGCCAGAACCTTCCATGGGCGGACAACAGCTTTGACGTGGTCACCGTGTCTTTCGGTATTCGCAACTTTGCCGACCGGGTGGCCGGCCTGAAGGAATTCCGCCGCGTGCTGAAGCCGGGCGGCCGTCTCGCCGTGCTGGAATTCAGCCACATGACGGCGCCCGCCCTGCAGGCGGCGTATGACAAATACAGCTTCAATGTGATCCCGCAGCTGGGCAGCCTCGTCGCGGGCGACAAGGAAAGCTACCAATATCTCGTGGAGTCGATCCGGAAGTTCCCCGATCAGGAGACCTTCCGTGCCGAGATCGAAGGGGCGGGGTTCTCGAACGTGTCCGTCACGAATTATTCGGGCGGCATCGCAGCCCTGCACTTCGGCTGGGCCGTCTGACGATGGGGATGATCGGGGATTACCGCCGCTTGATGCGGGCCGGGGTGGCGCTGGCGCGGCATGACGTGATCCTGCCGGCGGACTACCAGTCGCGCCTGCCGATGGCGGCGCGCATTGCCGGCGGTACGCTGCGTCTGGTCACGGGCGGGGCTCGCGGACGTCCGGGTCAGCGTCTGGCGCGTGCACTTGAAGGATTGGGCCCGGCCTATATCAAGCTTGGCCAGTTCCTCGCCACGCGGCCGGACGTGTTCGGTACCGAAGTCACTTCCGATCTCGACCATCTGAAAGACAAACTGCCGCCTTTCTCCATGAAAGCGGCCCGCGCGGCCCTCGTGGCGGAATTTGGCGCTGCAGAAGCAGACCGTCTGTTTGCAGACCTTTCAGAACCCGTGGCTGCCGCTTCATTGGCGCAGGTGCACCGGATGGACCTGCCCGATGGCGCACGGGCCGTGAAGATCCTGCGCCCGAAGATCGAGGAACAGCTGTCAAAAGAACTGTCGGCCATGAAGCGGGCCGCGCGCACCATCGAAGGGGTCTCCGCCGAGAGCCGCCGCCTGAAGCCGGTCGCCTTCACCGAAACCATCGCCACCGCCATGATGCGCGAGACCGACCTTCGCCTTGAAGCAGGCGGGGCCGACGAGATGCGCGCGCTCAGCGAGAAGAATGGCTATTTCCAGGTTCCGAAAATCGACTGGGACCGGACAGGCCGCCGTGTGCTGACCATGGACTGGGTGGAAGGCAAGTCATTGACCGACCCCACCGCGCTGGACCGGCCGGATATCGACCGCAAGACGCTGGCGAACGACATCACCCGCGGTTTCCTGACCAATGCGATCGAGCATGGTGTCTTCCATGCCGACATGCACGAAGGCAATCTCATCCTGACGCCGGACGGGAAGATCGCCCTCATCGATTTTGGCATTATTGGCCGGATCGGCATGACCGAGCGACGCTTCCTGGCGGAGATCCTGTGGGGCTTCCTGAAGCGTGATTATGTCCGCGTCGCGGAAGTCCATTTCGAGGCTGGCTACGTTCCGGCGTCCCAATCGGTGGGTGAGTTCGCGCAGGCGCTGCGCACCATTGGTGAGCCGATCCATGGCAAACCGGCCGAGGAAGTCTCCATGGGCCGGGTGCTGCTGCAGCTGTTCGACTACACCCACACATTCGGCATGGCGCTACGCCCGGAACTTGTCCTGCTGCAGAAGACGATGGTGCAGGTGGAAGGTGTCGCGCGCGCCATCGACCCGGCGCACAATATCTGGAACGCCTCCGAACCCGTCGTTGAAAGCTGGATCCGCCGCAGCTTCGGCCCGCAGGGCGCCGCGAAGCTCATCTCGGACAATGTTCGTGAGGTGACGAATCGCCTGAAACGCCTGCCGGAAGTGATGGACCGGTTCGAAGCCTTCATGGAGCATGAGCTGGAAGAGGCGCCCGCGCCGCCGAAGAAGCCGTTTGCGCCCTGGTGGGGCTGGTTCGGGCTTGTCGTGGCGCTTGCCGGTCTGGCAGTATGGGCCCTCAAATAGGAGGGCCAATCTATGGCGCACACCGGTGGATGCCAGTGCGGTCGCGTACGCTACGAAATGGATGTGCTGGAGCAGGCCCATGCCTGCCATTGCCGCATGTGCCAGAAGGCGACCGGCGGCTTGTTTGCCGTGCTCGTCGGTGCGCCCAAAGACAAGATCCGCTGGACAGCCACGCCGCCTGAAGAATTTCAGAGTTCGAACCTCGCACGGCGCGCCTTCTGCAAGGCCTGCGGCACACCGCTTGGCTTCACCTATGAACTGCCCGATGCGCGCCAATATGTGACCATCGGTAGCCTGGACCATCCGGAGAATGCGCCGATCCAGCACCAGTTTGGCCTCGAGTCGAAAGTCCCGTTCGTGTCCTTCTGCGAGGATGTGCCGGGCGAGCGCACCGGCGATACGCCAGCCATAAGTGAATTTCTCGCGGGTATGACGTCCAACCAGGCGTGAACTCTCCTTAATGGAGTAAAGTGTTAACGCGCCTTAAGCATCGCCCTAGACTGGCAGCAGCTCCCGATGAAAGGACCTGCCATGAAGGGCTTCATTGCCTACGCACTGCTTGGCGTTTTGCTGGCTTCGCCGGTTGCGGCCCAGATTGCTGGGTCTGGAAAGCGCACACCGGAGGCAGAAGCGCAGCTGGCGAAGATCCGGAAAGTGCCGCCAAAGCCGACCGCAACGTCTCGCGCCGAACCGAAGCTGAGCGGCGCGCCACATGGCGGAAAACGCACGAGTCCCGTTGTGATCGTGGATGTCCGCGCCGCAAAAGGACTGGCCGCAACTTCCGGGGTTCGTGTTTTCCGGGGCAGCCGCGTTTCGCTGGTGAGGCCGGGTGTTCGCCAGCTGGCGAAGGCACCGGCAATCGGCAAGCGGCGCAGCCAGATGAAGCTGGTCCGCGTTGGCGCAAGCCCCCGCACCACTTTCACCGCCTATGGGATCGACCTCGCCGAACGGCATGAGGAAATGCCGGTTCGCCCGCCGACGATCCGTGTGAATCCTTAACGCACACTGTGTTTTCACGCGAATTTCATGGCGGTCGCGCAAGGATTCTGGGTTAAGAGAGACCTGAAAAGACGACCCGGGACCTATGAGCGACAAACGCATCCTCCTGATCATTGGCGGCGGCATCGCCGCCTATAAAAGCCTCGAGCTGATCCGAGAGCTCGGCCGGCGCGGCATTGCCTGCCGTTGCATTCTGACCTCCGGCGGATCGCAATTCGTGACGCCGCTGTCTGTATCTGCCCTGTCCGGCGAGAAGGTTTTCACCGAACTTTTCGATTTGGATGACGAGGCCGAGATGGGCCATATCCAGCTGTCACGCTCGGCCGACCTCGTCGTCGTCTGCCCGGCAACGGCGGACCTGATGGCGAAGGCCGTGCATGGCCACGCCAATGACCTTGCCTCCACCACGTTGCTCGCCACCGACACGCCGGTGCTGATGGTGCCGGCCATGAATGTCCGTATGTGGCAGCACGCAGCGACCGTGCGGAACGTCGCCCAGCTCCGTGCCGACGGGGTCTCCGTGATGGAGCCCGACGAGGGCGCGATGGCGTGCGGCGAGTTCGGCCCTGGCCGCCTGCCGCAGGTCCCGGCGATCGTGGCCGAGATCGAACGCCAGCTGGAAGGCCAGACAGAGGGCAAGGGAGGTGGCCTGCTGGAGGGCACCCATTGCGTGGTCACCGCCGGCCCGACGCGCGAACCGCTGGATCCGGTCCGCTTCCTGTCGAACCATTCTTCCGGCCGGCAGGGTTATGCCATTGCCGGGGCGCTTGCGGCCGAAGGCGCGCGCGTGACGCTTGTCTCCGGGCCGGTCGCGATTGAGCCGCCGCGCGGTGTGGGCCTCGTAAAGGTCGAGACAGCACGCCAGATGCTGAAGGCTGTCGAAGAGGCGCTGCCGGCAGACGTGTTTGTTTCCGTCGCCGCTGTGGCCGACTGGCGCCCAGCCCGCGCCGCCACGAAGAAGCTGAAGATCAAGGGCGCCGGCAGTGCGACGCCCTCCATGGAACTCGCCGAGAACCCGGACATCCTTCGCACCATCTCGAACAAGCGTAAGCACCGCCCGGCGCTGGTCGTCGGCTTTGCCGCCGAGACCAATGATGTCGAAGAGCATGCCGCCGCCAAGCTGAAGCGGAAGGGCTGTGACTGGATCGTCGCCAATGACGTCTCCGGCGATGTCATGGGCGGCACGGAAAACGAGATCGCGCTTGTCACCCGCGACGGTGTCGACCGCTGGCCTCGCATGGGCAAGGACGAGGTCGCCCGCCGCCTCGCGCAGAAGATCGCGGACGCCCTCGATGGTTCCGATGACGATGTGAGATTGGCTGCCGAATAGCGGCGTCTCTGCCTGCTTGACTTGGCCTGCCGACTCCCGCACCGCTGCGGGCATGAACGAGGTTAATGTCGCGGTCCTGCCGCTCCCGCATTTCGAAGGGCTCCAGCTGCCCACCTATGAAACCGCCGGTTCCGCCGGAATGGATGTGCGCGCCGCCGTGCCGGCAGGGGAACCGATGGTATTGGCCCCGGGTGAACGGGCCATGGTGCCGACCGGTCTCCGCGTGGCGATCCCGCAAGGCTATGAGATTCAGGTGCGTCCGCGCTCCGGCCTCGCGGCCAAGCACGGCCTCACCTGCCTCAATACGCCCGGCACGATCGACAGCGATTATCGCGGTGAGATCAAGGTGATCCTCATCAATCTCGGCCAGGACGCCTTCACCATCCAGCGCGGTGAACGTATCGCCCAGCTGGTGCTTGCCCCGGTGACCCGCCTTGCCTGGCAGGCGGTCGACAGTCTCGACGAGACCGAGCGGGGCGCCGGGGGCTTCGGCTCTACAGGGCGATAGGATCTGGCCGCTAGGGTCTCGGCGCTCGCTTCCGGGCGATCCTTCCCGTTTTTCCGTTTTCATGCGATTTTCCTTGAACCGGTGTTCAGGGATCACCATATATCGTTTGTCGATATGAAGGAGGACGGGGTTTATGGATCCGTTTCAGATGGTTGTCGTCATCGTGGCGATTGTTTTCGGGACGAAAGCCTGGCGTGACCACATGCGCTTCAAGGAAATGCGGGCCAATGAGCGGGCCTCCGATGCCGATTTCGACCGGATGACGCAGGAAGTCGCTCGCCTGAAGGAACGTGTTCGCGTGCTCGAACAGATCGTCACCGATGGTGACAAGCGTCTCAGCGAGGAGATTTCCCGGCTCGCATGAGCCCGTTTTGCCGTCCCGTCCACCCCCTGAACAGGAGATAAGATAATGCCCTTGCTGTATCCTTTTGTAGTCTTCCTCCTGTTGCTGATCCTGGCCACACTGATCCGCGGGCCCGAGCGTCCGAAGGCGTCCAGCCAGAAGGATGAGGAGCTCTCCCGGCTGCGCGACCGCGTGGAGGTTCTTGAGCGTGCCGTACTGGATCAGGACCGCGAGCTGCGCCGGAAATTCGACGGTCTTTGATCCCCGCTATTCCGGCAGGGCCGCCAGCCAGTCCGTGATCGCGCTTGCAAGTTCGCCTGGTACTTCCGGCAACAGCGCGTGGCCAGCTCCATCGATCCGGACAGCCGTGACCTGGTCCCCCAGTTCCGCTTCCAGCAGGTCAATCGTATCGGCCGGTGGGGCGATCGAATCCTGCAACCCGGTGATGACCAGCATTGGCTTGCCGCCTGCCTCCCACCAGAGCGGAGACTCCACAGAACGGGTTGCCGCGCCCTGCAAGCGGGCCGTTTCCATGTGCCAGCCACGCAGCCAGTAATCCGGAATGTCGTTACCCTCTGCGAAGAATCCGTAGCGGACTGCTTCCCGGTGTTCTTGCGGCGTCAGGCGCGGATCGAAGCTCTGCATCAGGGCGGTGTTTGCCTTTTCCGGTATCGGCTTCAGCCCGCCGGCGGCCAGCAGGATGACACCGCGCACCTGATCCGGGTGCCGCGTGGCGACGGCACGGGCAAGCCGGTTGCCGAAGGCGTGGCCCAGCACAACAACAGGCGCGTCCCGCGTTTCCAGATAGATGGCGGCATCATCGGCCAGGTCGAACAGGTTGGGGGCCTCAACGGATGCCTGTGTTCCGTTGATTGCCGGGGCTTCGAACAGCGTGACGCTGTATCCGGCGCCCGTGAGATGCTGCGCAAGTTCGTTGAAATCGCTGGCTTCGCGCCCGGCGCTGGCAAACATGACGACCTCCGGTCCTGTGCCGGAGCGATAGGCTTTCAGCCGCGTCGAACCCTCCTCATATCTCCAGGTATCGCCGATCGGGGCGCGGGCGATATCACCGGGGGCATAAGGAGAAGGGGACATACAGGCGCTCACAAGGCTGGCGAGAAGAAACAGGGGCAGGGCGAAAAGGGATCTCATCATGTTTTGTCTTTCGGCGCTAACAGGCGGGGCAAAGTCTCGCTGAAAGCCTTGTCAGGCAAGGTGCTTAACGCGGCCCGAAAAATTCGATCTGCCGCTTTTGGCAAACCTCCAGAAGATTGTGGTTCTATCAACCCAAGAGAGAGGAAAATGCCATGACGACGCAGAAACCGGTCTTCGGGAAGAAAACGTCCGCGCAGACGCGCCGGGCGGTCCCGCGCCCTGCTGCGTCTCAGGCGCTTTCTGAAAAGGCCGAAGCCTTCCTGCAGCGGGAACGCGAGGCGGCAGGTGAAAAAATCCACGATGCGGATGGTGCCTCTTCTTCCTCTGCAAACAGCGGTGTATCCGGGGGCAAACCCGTTTGGGGACGCCGCGTCTTCGCGCGGATTTTCGATGAACTACTGGTTTGGGGGCTGCTCTTCCTGATGTTCCACGAGGACATTGGCCGGCAGCTTTCCGTTTATATCGAAGCGCCGATGGGCAGTGCCCAGGAGGATGCGGCGGGTGTCGGCCTGATCGGATACGCCCTGATCTGGGCTCTCATAGAATGCGCTTACAATATCGCGATGGAAGCGTCCCGCCTTCAGGCGACGCTTGGCAAGTTGTTGGTCGGAGCGGTCGTGACAGACCGCGATGGCGGCAAGCCCAGCCTTCGCGCCGTGGTCATGCGCAATTCGCTCGGGCGGTTTGCGGTCAACCTCATTCCGTTCAATGCCGGTTACCTTATGGGCCTGTTCAAAAAAGACCGCCGGTGTGTGCACGACATGATAGCCGGCACGATGGTGCGCAAGCGGGTACCTGTGGCGGCGTCTGCCGGATACAGCGAAGTGTTTGCCTGATCTGATCGCGGGTCAGACCATCAGATCAGCACGCTGTCATCCTTGGAGAATTTCGCGAGCAGATAGGCGTCCGTATCCTCGATCGTATCGAGTTTTCCGAAGGCAAATGCCTCCCGGTCAAAAACCAGGTCGCGCGGGCGGAGCGGCCGGCTGATCTCGAGCCCCTCCAGCGTGCGCGCGCGGGAAAAGGCAACATAGGTCTGTCCGTGTGCGAACATGCCATGGTCGAAATCGATATAGACCTTGTCCAGCGTCAGGCCCTGCGCCTTGTGGATCGTGACGGCATAGGCGAGCCGCAATGGCATCTGCTTGAATGTGCCGACGACTTCGCGCTTCACCTTCTTTGTTTCAGGGTCGAGTTCGTAGCGGTACTTCTCCCAGGCTGCCGGCTCAATCTCGTAGGCATGTCCGTCTATGTCGACGATCACGCTTTGGCTGGTGAAGCCGGCGACCACCGCGAGGGAACCGTTGACCCATCGCCCTTCCGGGTCGTTGCGGATCAGCATGACCCGCGCGCCTTCTTTCAGCTCCAGTTCGGCTTCTGTGGGATAGGCCTTTTCGTCAAATTGCCCCTGAACATCGGCAAAGAAGGGGTGAGGCTTTCCGGGCAAGCCTTCCAGGCGCGCCTGGTTGATGCGGAAGGCATTCGCATTGTTGGGCGTCAGAACAACATGAGTTTCCGAGGCGTCCACGGCAGACCGGCTGGAGACGATACTTTGCAGGATCGCTTCGTCTGCCGGTGTGACTCGGCCCGTGCGGAGCGCCCCGAGCAGGGCGAGGAAGCGCGGGTCTTCCTGACGGAACACATGTTTCAGCGCCAGCAGTGCAAACTCCGCTTCCCGGAAGGCATCGCAATTGAAGAAATACTGCCCGCCATGGCGTTCCTTCAGGATCGGCGCCTCCTGACCGGAAACGACTGGCGGCAACTGATGGAGATCGCCTGACAGGATCATCCGTACACCGCCGAAAGGACGTTTGGAGGCGCGGTTCAGCTTCAGTGACTTGTCGATGGCGTCCAGCATGTCTGACCGGACCATCGAAATCTCGTCGATGATCATCGTGTCGATCGCCTTGATCAGGCGGGTCGAGCGCAGGCGCCTGATATCGGCCGGCTCGATCAGGCGTGGCGGGAATTTGAAGAAGGAATGGATCGTCTGCCCGCCCGCATTCATCGCGGCGACGCCCGTGGGCGCGAGGACGACTGCGCTGTCGCCCGCCTGGGCGAGGAATTTCCGCAGCATCGTGGTTTTACCGGTACCAGCCCGCCCGGTCAGGAACAGATTCCCCTGCGCGCCTGCGCCGCTGGCGACCCAGCGCGCCGGCGCGGCGTAGAGGTTGTCAGGAGTATCTTTTGCGCGGCCAGACATGCTCCGGACTTAGCGGTCTTTGCCGGGGAAGGCGAGGCCTGCCGGGCGCCGCTAGTGCGGTTCTTCCAGATAGGCCGCCATGACCGCCTGTTCGACCATGGCGCGGACCTGGCGGGGCAGGAACGGTTTCGGGATCAGGAAGGCCGGTTCGGAATTTTCCCCGGTCAACAGGCGCTTGGGGAAAGCGGTGATGAAGATCACCGGAACCGGTCGTGGCAAGCTTGCCTGGATCTCGGCCACGGCTTCCGCACCTGAGGATCCGTCCGCCAGGGCGATATCCGCCAGGATCAGGCCGAACTTGCCCGACGTCGCCAGTTCCACTGCCTGCTTGTGGGTTGTGGCGATGCCCAGCACGGAATGCCCCGCTTCCAGGACGATACCCGCCAGCATTTCGGCGATCAGGATTTCGTCCTCGATGACCAGCACGGTCGTGGCCAGGGCCGACTGCAGGGACGTTTCCGCATTGGTGAGGGCTTCCTCCACAAAGCTGGTCGAGGTGCAAAGGATTTCGGCGGTTTCAAAAATGCTGAAACCTTCGACCGCCGTCAGCATCACGGCGCGGCGTTCGTCCGTTGTCATGGTGCGCAGGATCTTGGCGACTTCCTGATTGAGCTTGCCCTTGGACAGCTCATCCATGATCGTTTCATCGAGTGCCCGGAACAGATCCTTGCGCTGGGCAATGGTCTTTCCCTGACCAAGCATAACGAGCATCTTTGTTTCGAGCATGGTTTCAACAGCCGCATCGCCTGCGCTTCTGGTCCCGAGAAGGGCCCGTGCGTAGCGACGCAAATATGGCAGTTCACCCGAGATCAGATCAGCCAGCAATGAAGGTTCCCCCGAACCAGTTTTTCAACCGAGAATCACATACTACACAGGGACGCTTTCAAGTAAAACATACCCATGACTACCATCATGTTTGGCCTGTTGTTTGTGCAGCAGGCTCGAGCACTTCAACTCACCAAGCGTAGCACGCTTCCTGCAGCGGATCACTTGTTCATTCCTGAAGTGCCACGCCAAAAAAATTGGCTCGCTTGGATTTAAAAAAAGTCAGCGGATACGGATGACGATATCGTAGCCGGCAATGGTCCTGCCATTGGGGGCAACCGGCAGGGTTTCCAGCGCCAGCTGGCCGTCCGGTATGTCCGTCAGCTCGCCGGTCCGCTCATCCAGGAAATGATGATGCGGATGTGTGTAGGTATCGAAGACGATATTGTCCTGCCCGGTGCCGCGGACCATGCGCAGCGCGCCGGCATCTGCCAGGCTGTGCAGCGTATTGTAGATGGTGGCGAGGGCGACAGGTTCGCCTTGCTGGCTCACCTCTTCAGCCAGCCATTCGGCCGTGACGTGACGGTTCTTGCCATCTGAAAACAGGATGCGCGCGATCGCCTGCCGCGGGCGTGTGGCGCGCAGGCCCAGTTTTTCCAGATAAGAGGCGGCGTTGAATTCCGTCATGGGGGCAAATTAGTTCCCGGGTGGCGCTCCTGCAAGCTGGTGTCACAGCATGAAAAAAGCCCCCGGAAATCATCCGGGGGGTATAGTGATGTCCGCGGAAAAATCTTGTTGAACGGGCCCTTCGGATAGTGTGCTACTTTGAGGCGCACGAACACGAAATTAGGACTCGCAAATGCTAAAGTTTCTCTGCCTGGTATTGTCCACTTTTTGGTTCAACTTTGCGGCTCGTGGCGAAACGTTGAGCTCAAAAATTCCACTAGATGGGTTTCAATGCTCAGCCAGCGTTGTGGGCGTTTGTTCAGAATCGAAGTGCGGAGAGGATCGGATGCATCAGCAGCTAACGGTAAATCAGAACCTTGGCATTGTAGAAATGTGCGTCCTTCACCCCGACAACCTAAAATGTGTCGATTTGCACATCGATGACGTCTCAGCAACAAAGTACGCTAAACGCTATGAGCTTTCACAGAACTCGAATTCGACGATAACACTCATCGTCAACGAGGCTGGGCAATTTCATTTGATCCGCACAGACGCGGTCGGCGCCTTATTGAACACCTTTACGACCGCAGGACTGTGCTCTTTGAAACAACAATAGTCGGCAACCCTCCTAAGAGCCTGCTTGAGCAAGGCGACTTTTGGGTGGTTGGGCATCCTTGGGTCGAACAAGTGAGCATCCCACGCCAACTATTTCTGGAAGGGCACTTTTTTCATGAAGTAGCTATCGTAGTACGTGACAATAGCTCTGGGGAGATAGTCTGCATCAAGAGGATGCTGATCCAGCATATGTTCCAAGTACTCCCCGAAATCTTGACACTGCCAAACTTTTGAAGCTTTCGCCCCCAGCTCATACCATCGATCCTGCCACTTTGAAAAAGGAGCTGGTTGGTTGTCCGCTTGAAATGCGCATGTGTCGCGCAAGCACAATTTTGCCAGTCTTACGCAGTCCTTAGCAGCTTCAGGACGAACCATCTCTGACGGAGAACGAACTGAACTCTCGTTGTCAACATCGGTGTACATGGACGGCTCGCGTCCGTCCTTCAGCGCAATCCCATAGTCCGTGATCTTGAGGAAGTTGGCCCGCAAATCCTTGGCAGAAAAATTCTTGAGTGAGGAAGAGAACGCCGCTGTGATCTTCTTCGAATGATCTCTCAGGTCTAAGTTTATTTGCCGTTGGACACCTGGACTTTCAAGCTTTCGGCCACGGCCCACGAATGCAATGCTGGCTTTTCCAATTTCTTCAATCGCAGCAACGCTGAGAAAGTAGGCACGAGCGAAGTGCTTATGGATAACAAGCAATTCAGCTTCCTCTAGCAGCTCGCTAGCGTTCTTCAACGCTGCAGTTTCGTATTGCTTCAGCAGGCCCTCGTCAAAATTCACGTTAGTGACTTCGCCGCCCATGACTCCTAGCCCCCCCCCCTCTGTCGCTTCCGCGTCCATTCTCTACACTAGCCGAACAAACCGATCTTTGACCAAATCACAACGGATCAGAAACCCCTGCCAACCTGCTCGTCGCGCTGTCTCTGAAAGTGGCTTGCGAGGTTCGAACATTTCATTGGTTTGCAAGTCTGCAGACAAGAAGAAGATCGAACACGACTTTTGCGCATCTGCAGTTAACACAACAAACAGGGGAAAAAATATCGCAGCTTCCATCCGCTCACGTTGCGGCCCCCAGGCTGCCCCTAAAAGCTGCTTAGGCATGACGTTCACATCGGTTACTTGCGCTGTTTTGACCTGAGCCAGATAACCACAAAAATCACAGACCAGATCGGCACATTTGAAGTTAGTGGGAAGCAACTTCATCGTCTTGGAACGCTTGCATTTAGGGCATGCGCAATTGGTTGCGACCTGGTGCTCACCCCAATCCCCCAAAGCTTTCTTGTCAGACGGCATTGCTGATGACTTCTCCAACACCCTAGATCTAACGGTTCATGATATCAGTGGTTTTCGGTGCCCCGCAAAGGTCGAGACACTGGTCGCAGAGAGTCGTTAGAGGACCAAAAACCGGAACTTTTCCGAGCTTACTTTTCTCTCCATAGCGAAGGCGCCCGGAGGCGAGCAGATCAGAGACAATTGCCAAGACGCCTTTATCGAGATCCTTAATATCGGCTCCGAGAGCTTCGCACATCTCCCAACACGCCATCAAATCATGGCTGAGCTTCCGGACTGTGTCCTCATCGATACCTTGGTCGAGCAAAAACGCTTTCAAAGAGAGCTCAATTGAATGAGCACACAACGTCATAACAGGCGGGGGAGCAGCAATTTCATAGCCGGGCCAATGACCTATGTAGTCGTCAGCGGATTTCGCGGCTTCGAAGTTGAGCCGAGCCAAGTACTTATAGTAGTTCGGGCGATTAGCTGCATCAACGGAGAACATCTCCTTTGCCTCTCTCTTGTTTGCCCTACCGGCGTCGAATGGGTCCAGAGCGATCGTTTTCGCGGGTGCCACCAATTCAAACCTTTTCAATCAATGTGCGCACCAGCTCCGGATTTACCCTTACTACCCCATCACTCTGCAAATCAAAATCCGCTCCTGAAAACGTCTCAGTCCGGATCAGCTCCAGGATCCTGCGATCCGCAACAGGCCTAAGCGGCTCCATCTGATCGAATACGAATGAATGTCGATCCGGGCTGATGCGATCATGCATGATGCCAATGCTGGGATCAAAGCCATCTGCTATGGCCCTGATGCGCACCTCACTTTCCAGAAGGGCATAGGCATAATTCAACATCGCATTGATGGGATGGGTCGCATGCTGGTTCTGTATATACCGGTCACCCCACTTGAGCGATGAGCGAGAGAAGAAGGTTTGCCATTCATCGGGCACGGGGTGGCGTTTGGTCGACTTCCATTGGATGTCGAGCGCGCGCCAAGCAAAGAAATAGCCCTGTGCTACGAGCCCCTCGAGGCCATGCAGCCTGGATACAGACGCAGGTGGCGATGCCTTCAATTCTGCAAGCGCTGCCTTAGCCGTTTCAATCGCCTTGGTCCTGGAAGGACTATCAGGCAGCAGGTTTTCGAGATTGAAGAGCGCTTCCTGAATTTTCTTGCGAATGAGCGGAGCGGCAAATTTCACGCGAGCTGGTTCGCTGGCTCGCGTTTTTCTTTGCCAGTCGACTTTCTTCGGATCTGCCGCATAGCCATTCGCTGAGAAGACCGATTGCACCCGTCCGTCATAGCGCAGCCGGATCAGGTCGATGGATTGTTCCTGCATCCAGTCCAGCGCATCCAGCGTGATGTTGCCATTGCCATCCACGATTACGATGCGGGGTGGAAGGTCGAGACCGCCTTTGAAGAACACGGTTTCAGCAGGCTTCGATGGGACATGCGTGAGCCCATCCTTGATGACGAGCCTCCCCTTGTCGACGTGGATCGAAAGGCCGTGGCCGGTCAGGACCATGGGCCGGGATTGCTTTTCTCGGCGCTTGCGTTTGGGTTTATTGGCCTCGGATAAGTTATTCCAATAGGCGCAGCGGTCAGCCCAATTATCTGCAGAATCAGTTATATTACTCGCGAGCATATTCACCATTATGTACCGCCCTGAATTGTCGGTGTTTTTTAACATGAGCGATAATTGGAAAATAGACCTAATGCGGCGTGAAAAATTAGAAACCGCATGGGAATATTATTCGGATTTGATTGTGCCCGGCCACAATTATCGAGATGAATTACGGAAACTACGCCAAGGAGAACGCAGCGAGACTCCGGAAGAAACCAAGAAGCGAATTAAGCTGCTACATCAGCGCGAGGACAGCCTAAAGCGGCAGTTTTTATCCTTTATTCCCGATGGCTTTTTCTATGTGTTTGGGTGCGAACTAAGTTCAGCGACGGCGACTCATGATCCGACGCCCATCAATCACACACTGTTTGACCAAAATCTGAGTGGCTCCAAAATTACGTGGGAGCAAAATAGCCTGGAAGTTCTCGGCAGAACCTTCATTGGTTTGGAGTTTCGACCCAATATCGAGGTCATTCAGGACGCTTGGTCAGGGCACGATTTTTCCCAGGATGTTGAAGGGTTGCAGAACCCTGAACCTCGCCAGCTTCCTTCGGCTGTTGAGGAGGTCGAACTGAAAGAGCCAACCACGCCGAAAAAGAAAAAGGGTGGACGTCCAAAAACTCAAGACGTTGTGAAAGCGAAAATTCGCGAGATGATCGGCACGCAGGTATTGGACAAACTGCCCAATCGGTGGGATCAGGCCATTGAAGTCCGCGTGCGATTGAAGGGTGAAGAGACCCGCGATCATCATGGTATGGCCGGTTACAAGACTGACGTCATCGCAAGGTGGATCGGTGAAGTTGCGAACGAAGAAACACCGCCATCTGAATAAACTGCGTAAACTGCATAAACCAGTTTAGCCAGATTATTCTTTGTGTTTTCAAAATACTAAATCGGCATCGGTAAGGCATTCAGCGCTGCGAGGCGCGTCAGGGAATGCTTCGCCATGGCTCGCCAACGCGACTACAAAGCAGAATACGCCCGCCGTATTGCACGCGGCAAAGCCCTGGGGCTTTCGCGCTCCCAGGCACGCGGACACCCTCGTGAGGGTGAGCCGCCCGCGAGCTCCCCTGCGGCAAAGCCCAAGCTCGATGACAAGACCGCATTTGCCATAAGGCAGATGCATCAGGGCGCGTCCATGACCGCAGCCGCAAGAGCGGCGAGCATGTCATCCAAGCGGCTCAGCAAGTTCATACATGCGCACAAGGTTGCTCGCAGGAAGGGCAACAAGTGGGTGATGACGGATCGCCTGATGCGGCAGGTCCCGATGATTTTGGATGCCAGGACGAAGGCAATCCTGGTTCCCGGCTTCGATGAAGCAAGCCGTGTTGGAAAATACCACAATGCGGTTGGCCAATTTGTTCGGAACCCGGACCCGATCATCCTGAGGCCCTTCGAAGGCAAAGGCGTCACTGACGTCAAAGGCCGCTTCCACCCATTCGAGACCGACCCCAACGCGCTCATTCGCTACGCGCTGAAGGATGAGCCCGAGTTCCACGAAATCTACCAGATCATTCAAACCTGAAAGGAAACCCCCATGACTGAAATCCTGACCCCTGAAGAACTGCGCCGCGAGAAAGACTATCGGAGGCTCGGAACGCGAAATCCGATATGCCTGCACTGCAGCTACTCAAATCATCCCGCCGCGATGGAACTCGCGCACATCGCTCCGCGCAAGTTTCATGATGATGCCGGCGTCTTATGCAGCAACTGCCACCGCGAAATGAGCGATCCTGAAAAGGATCATCCGTATGCACCTCAGACGATCAATCCGCAAATGGAGATCATCGGGCGCTACCTTGTCGCCCTTGCAGAATGGTTCCGCCGCATCGCTGAAACCATAGCCGCATTCGGTGCCTGGCTCCTGGAGCAGGCCGAACATGTGCCCGCCTATGAAGGGGAGGCCATCTGATGTCAGATTCATTCTACAGCCCGATTTATCTTCGAGCCTACACCGAGAAGACCGGCAAGAAACCATTGGCCCAAAGAGGCACCACTTCCGGGCTTGATGAGCCTTCACCGCTTACGATCATCTTCGATACCGAAACTACGACCGACGCGGCGCAAAGCCTGCGCTTCGGCGTCTGCCAGATCCGAAAAGGAGAGACCCTCAACAGAACGGTGCTGTTCCACGCCGATGAGATCTCGCAGAGCGATTTGGAGGTTCTCACCGGGTACGCGGCTGAACACCGACTCGAGCTCATGTCGGTCGACAAGTTCCGAAAGTCGATTGTTGTGAAGCTGGGCTATTTCGCCAACGCGGCCATTGTGGGTTTCAATCTTCCCTTCGACATCGCCCGCTTTGCTTTGTCTCATAGCGAAGCCAGAGGGGATCCCATGCGTGGCGGATTTTCATTCGCGATGTCAGGTTACAAGTCGGAACCTAACATTCGAGTGAAACACCTTAGCGCATCCGCGGCTCTGATCGATTTCGCCAAACCCGCAATACAGCTCACCGGACGCGGCATGCGCAAACGGGGTTTCGAAGCGCAGCACAATCGAGGCTATTTCTTCGATGTCAAAACCATTGCAATGGCCCTCACTAGTCGGAAGCATTCGCTGAAGAGCCTTGCAGAATTCCTCCAGGTTCCGACGCAAAAGCTTGAGACCGAAGAACACGGCGGCGAGCTGTCAGAAAGCTATCTCGACTATGCCTGCGCGGACGTTCAGGCCACCTGGGAATGCTTCGAAGAGCTGAAGCGCAGGTACGACAGCCATGGGCTCCAAACGCCTCTGCACAAGATCCTGAGCGAAGCCAGTATCGGCAAGGCCTATCTCCGTCAGATGGGCATCCAGCCCCTGCTCAAATGCCAGCCCGATACGCCGAGAGAAAGCTTCGGTCGGATCATGTCCGCCTATTATGGCGGAAGGGCAGAAGTGGGCATCCGGCGGCTAGTCACCCAAGTCCTCTATTGCGACTTCAAGTCTATGTATCCGACCGTCAATGCCCTCATGGGGCTCAACCGGTTCGTGGTCGCGGATGGATATACCGAATGTGACGCGACAATCGAGGCGCAAGCCTTCTTGGATGCGGTATCGATTGAAGACCTGCAGATGGCATCGACTTGGCGCCAGCTCACGACGCTGGTGAGGCTTCGCCCGGATTGCGATGTCCTACCGGTCCGAACAAAATACTCGAAGCCTGCGGACAAGACGAAAGACAATCTGACCATCGGGCTCAACCACCTGACGTGCGAGACCCCACTCTGGTACACGCTTGCGGATGTCCTGGTCTCGAAAATCCTGACCGGTAGAACGCCGCGCATTCTGGAAGCGATCCGTTTTGAACCAGGACCTGTCCAGGAGGGGCTTGACCCCATCAACCTGTTTGGCCGCCCGGAATACGGCATCGATCCCAACAAGGATGACATGTTCACCCGGCTCATCGACATGCGGGATGAAGCAAAGGCCCGCAAGGATGCCCTGCAACAGCAGATCAAGATCATCGCCAATTCGACGTGCTATGGCATCTTTGTGGAAGTGAATCGGGACGATGCGCCGAAACCCGAAGCCCTGACCCTTTACGATGCTGGCGGCAACGCTTTGGAGATTGCGTCGACCGCGCTGGAAGAGCCAGGACGCTATTTCAATCCGATGCTGGCTTCACTGATAACCGGGGCCGCGCGATTAATGCTGGCAACGGCTGAGCGGCTTGCGTCTGATCAGGGACTTGGTTGGGCCTTCTGCGATACAGACAGCATTGCCATGGCCAAACCGGATATTATGGACAGCGACGAATTTTATTCGCGTGCCCAGAAAGTAATTGACTGGTTTGAGCCCCTTAATCCCTACAGGAATCCCGGATCCATCCTGAAAATCGAGGATGCGAATTATAATTCTGCAGGAGTTATTGAGCCGCTTTATTGTTTTGCGATTTCTGCAAAGAGATATGCGCTATTTAATCTCAATAAAGATAATGATCCGGTGCTCAGAAAGGCCTCGGCGCATGGTTTAGGGGCATTTATGCCGCCTTATTCGGAGGAAAACCCGAGTAAAATAATACCAAAGCCGGTTTATCCACTAAGGGAATTAGGGGTAAATCTCTGGCAGCACGATTACTGGCATAATTTAATTACTGCGGTTCTGGCAGGTGATCCGGATTGTGCCCCACTTAATTATCACCCGGCTTTACAGACACCGGCTATTCGTCGCTATGGAGCCACAAGTCCTGCCCTTCTGAGGTGGATGCGGTGCTTTAACGACGGAAGGCCGATCGGTGAGCAAGTGAAGCCGTTCGGCTTCATGGTTGCACCGATGGCACGGACGGGTGCCTGGTCAGAAACTGACGAGCCTGAGATCCTGGCCGACGTGAAGCGTGGCAGGCCGACCAAAGCGAGATGCTGGAAGCCGATTGCGCCGTTTGAGCGCGACGCGTCCAAAGCCGCGGAGCAGGCTTTTGACCGGGAGACGGGCGAGCCTGTGCCGGTCGAGGATCTCAAGACGTACGCTGAGGCGCTGGCGCTCTTTCACCTCAGCCCCGAGGACAAGTTTGAGAATGGAGCGCCGTTGGATCAAGGGCCGACGCAGCGAAGACATGTGAATGCAACAGAGGTTGCGCTCATAGGGAAAGAAGCCAACAAGGTCGGAGTGAACCGCCCCGGTAACCCCGGAGGCAATTC
>NZ_AWFE01000055.1:0-232 GCF_003263315.1 Hyphomonas sp. GM-8P | reverse complement strand
CCGCCCAATCCGGGCGGCCTTTTTGCTTTGGGGTGGCTGGTCACCAAAAACGGCTTTTCGCTGAGCCTTCCGGCTTGCGGTGGCGGGGAGTTTCGGGCAAACCCTCACCTCGCCTGAAGGGGTATAGCTCAGTTGGTAGAGCATCGGTCTCCAAAACCGAGGGTCGCGGGTTCGAGTCCTGCTGCCCCTGCCAGGCAAATTTTGTCCGACCCGGAGACATAGGTAACACTTT
>NZ_AWFE01000054.1:0-249 GCF_003263315.1 Hyphomonas sp. GM-8P | reverse complement strand
CCAGAGAAGAGTGTGGGCGCGCGGTGTTGTAGTGGCGTCGCCAAGTTTCGATCAGGACTTTCGCCTCACGCAAATCAAAGAAGATTTCCCTCGCCAACAACTCGTCGCGAAGCTTGGAGTTGAAGCTCTCGCAATATCCGTTTTCCCATGGGCTACCCGGTTCGATGTAGAGCGTCTTCACGCCGATACGTGCCAGCCAGTCCCGTAAGGCTGTGGCAATGAACTCGGGGCCATTGTCGGAACGGATAT
>NZ_AWFE01000053.1:0-258 GCF_003263315.1 Hyphomonas sp. GM-8P | reverse complement strand
GCCCAAGGAGGGCCTTAACGCGCATGGCAAAGGACTTCACTTCGACGGTAATGCCATCGGTCTGCCACTCTTCCAGTGTCATGATCCGCGTCCCGATCGTGGAAGCCGGTTTGTGAATAAGGCAGCGCGCGAGGAGGCCTTGCCCCTTTGCCATCGGGTCCGAAAGGAACGGCTGCAATGCGACCGGCTGAGCCTGCAAGTGAACGGCCAGGCGGCAATCATTGGCCGTCAGCGTCTCGGATTTGTCTTTTGAGCCCC
>NZ_AWFE01000052.1:0-258 GCF_003263315.1 Hyphomonas sp. GM-8P | reverse complement strand
GCCCAAGGAGGGCCTTAACGCGCATGGCAAACGACTGCACTTCGACTGTCATGCCATCCGTCTGCCATTCCTCCAGTGTCATAATCCGCGTGCCAATCGTGGAAGCCGGTTTGTGTATCAGGCAGCGCGCGAGGAGGCCTTGTCCCTTTGCCATCGGGTCAGCAAGGAAAGGCTGCAAGGCGACGGGCTGGGCCTGCAGGTGAACGGCAAGGCGGCAATCGTTGGCGGTCAGCGTCTCGGATTTGTCTTTTGAGCCCC
>NZ_AWFE01000051.1:0-277 GCF_003263315.1 Hyphomonas sp. GM-8P | reverse complement strand
TGTTCCCGTCTCTTGCCGTATGACCTGGACGAGGCCTGCCGCGCCTGAAACCGGCCCTGCGAAGAATTTTCCTCTGCGCTTGCGCGCATTCACCGCGAAGCAAAATTCGTCACCGGTCCGGTGCTCCACTTGCGTTGCGCCCCTGCGGGTTCAGGCCCGTCCAGCATCGTCCTGACGGTCCGGCGTCGACGGGGACAACGGGTCCCCGCTGGCAGCCAAGGAAACGAAAAGGAGAACACCATGGCCAACGCACTCGGATATGTCAGCGAAACCAAAA
>NZ_AWFE01000050.1:0-281 GCF_003263315.1 Hyphomonas sp. GM-8P | reverse complement strand
GGCGGACGGTGCGTCTGCCAGAGCGCGGTCGCCGCGCAAGGGGGCGGGCCTTTTTCGTCTCTTATCGCCATTTGGCGTCCTACCTACAGCATCCCCTTGCGCGCCGCCCTATCACGCTCCGGCTGAGCACCTCCTCGCCGCCCACCCGACTGTCGGGAAAAGAACGCGGGCGGGAGAGGAGACTGACATGACTGACCAACACGCTAGCACAGCACACGCGGCAAACCCCGCGCCCCTGATGCCGGACAGGCCGCGCCTCTATGTGGCCTTCTCTAATCGGA
>NZ_AWFE01000049.1:0-284 GCF_003263315.1 Hyphomonas sp. GM-8P | reverse complement strand
GGCGGACGGTGCGTCTGCCAGAGCGCGGTCGTCGCGCAAGGGGGCGGGCCTTCGGCCTTTCTGATCGTCTTTAGGTTTCCGACCTAGCTCCCCTTGCGCGTCGCCCTGATGCGCTCCGGCTGAGCACCTCCTCGCCGTCCACCCGACTGCCGGGGAAAGGACGCCGGGCGGCGCAAAGGAGACTGACATGACTGACCCACTCGCAACTCCTGCACCTCTTGCGGCAGAGACCGCGCAAGCCGATCCGGATCATCCGCGCCTCTATGTGGCCTTCTCTAATCGGA
>NZ_AWFE01000048.1:0-301 GCF_003263315.1 Hyphomonas sp. GM-8P | reverse complement strand
GGCGGTATGAACGCCGCGGGCAAGATGGCTTGTGGCGCGGGCGGTCGGTAGCCCAGAGAAGAGTGCGGACGCGCGGTGTTGTAATGCCACCGCCAGGTCTCGATCAGGACTTTCGCCTCCCTGAGATCATAGAAGATTTCCCTCGCCAACAACTCGTCTCTGAGCTTGGAGTTGAAGCTCTCGCAGTATCCATTCTCCCAAGGCGAACCGGGTTCGATATAGAGCGTCTTCACGCCGATCCGGCCAAGCCACTCGCGCAGGGCCGTGGCGATGAACTCGGGGCCATTGTCGGAACGGATAT
>NZ_AWFE01000047.1:0-329 GCF_003263315.1 Hyphomonas sp. GM-8P | reverse complement strand
GTCTCGTTCTTGCGCGCCCCGCACACATGCGAGCGCACATTCCAGAGGGATGATCCGGTCAGCGCGTGTGCTACCATCAGGCGCAGCGCAATGGCGGGCGCCGTGAGCAGGCTGGCTGCGGCAGCGCCATGCCGGTGAAGCCCGATATATTCCGCCATCGGGCCGGACATTTCGGGCTTGCTGTCAGCCGGTGAGGTCGCATCTCCGTCCTCGGTCTGGCGCTTTGTCCGTCGCGCTTCCGAAGCCTTCAGCCAGCCTTCATGGAAAGTCACCGTCCCATCATGGCGCTGTTCGACGAAGACCTTGCCGCCCTTCTTCTTCGTGGTCTG
>NZ_AWFE01000046.1:0-107663 GCF_003263315.1 Hyphomonas sp. GM-8P | reverse complement strand
ACCGGTGGACCACCTCTGTGGGGCAGAGCACTTTGGCATCCGCAGTTCTGGCAATTCAGATTGAACCACTCGCTCGCATCTTGCACTTGTCTCCCCTGCAGCCTGATGATTGGTTAATTATAACACTAAGTGGCATATTGACTGGTGCAGGCGCCGCCTTCGTAAGACCAAGATGATCTGTAACCTCCACATTTCATGGTGAGTTCGGAAATGTGTTGTGGTTCTGATTGTCCGATTTGGACCAGGACGCGTCACTCGAAACGTAGCCGCACGATGGCCAGTTCTCGCCGAAAATGGTCACTGAGTTCCGGATCCAGCTTAACAGCTTTCGTCACTTGCTTTTTCGAGTTGAATGCACATTGCTTCAGCGCCTGCGGGATCACCGAAACTGTTGAGCAGATCCGCAAGCCCGCGCACGGCGTCCGGGTTCAGGGGATCAAACGCAAGCACCCGGCGATACCAGAGTTCGGCATCCTCGAACGCACCTGCATCGGTCTTTGCCTGCGCGACCTGAATACCGACATTGCTATGCCAGGGGCGGATCGCAACCGGGTCCTCATCATATTTGCGCTCCATCGCCAGCCAGGCTTGTTCAAGATATGGCACGCTCCGTTCGGGGTGGTCTGACAGATTCGAAAGCTCAGCAAGATTGAGCATCGAGCCCCAATCGTCCGGATCAATGACCAGAGCGCGCTCGTACGCGCGTTCTGCTTTCTGGAACTCGCCCCTTGTCGACAAGGCCAGTCCCAAAGCGCGCCAGGCCCGCGCATGAGAGGGCGCTGCTTCGGTGGCAAGGCGTGCAAGCGAGATCGCGCGGTCTATGTTCGCACGTGCCTGTGGCCTATCCAGCCAGCCGCTCTCCAGTGCCTCTGTGACCGACTTGCGTTCCGCTCCTTCATTGGCGGTCCCCTCGTACCGGATCACTCTCTGGGTCAGGGCGTTGGCATAGCCTGCGAGTGCGGCTGTATTGTCGGGGTCGGCCTCTAGAATGTTTTCGTAGAGCCGTAAGGCTGCTTCATTGTCGGTTCGATTGAACTGGTTGTAGAAGCCATCGGCGCGCGCAATCCGTTCGGCTTGCAGGTCGCGCGAGGATTCAGGACCTGACCACGGCTGACCCCAGAACAATGCTGTGAGACCGACGCACACGATACTGATGGCAGCGGCGAACCAGACGGCCCGCCAATATCCTGCGCGCGGAGCAGCGTTATCTCCCGGAACCGCGACATCTGCGATCAGGCGGTAGCCACGTTTGGGAACGGTAGCGATATAGCGAGCGTCACGCGCGTCGTCGCCCAGCGCTTTGCGCAATTTGAACACGCTGCGGGTCAGGGCATCATCGTTGACGTGAACATCCGCCCATAGGGCAGAAGCGATCTCGTCCTTGGAAAAAACCCGGCCGGGCTGCTTCGCAAACAGCATCAGCAAATCCATGACCCGGGGTTCCAGCTCAACCTCGCCAGCCGGGCCGGCTATGCGGTTCGACGCTGCATCAACTTGCCATTCTCCAACGATCATATGCCTGCCTGATGTCGCATTTCCCTTTTCCGGAAACCCGGAAATAAAAAGGTCAGAACTTGAGGAGCCCTCGGTCATGGCCTCGCCAGAGAGGTTCCTACAGGAGGCAGCGCAATCATGAAACCGTTCCCTGCACGCAAGGAACTGAGACCCCTGAAAGGATACTTTATGCGCGCATTTCTCTGTTCCGCCCTGCTGGCCGGCTCCAGCCTGTTCTCAACCGTCAGCCCCGCTGCGGCCCAACCTGTAGAGGCCCCCAAAACCCTTTCCGCGGAGGAGGCGGCTGCCGATCTGGACCAACTCTATGCCGGGCTGCGCTCCGCCGAAGCAGATCTCTTTAAGTCCACTCCGCGTTCGGTTTTCGATGCCCGGTTCGATGAATTGAAGGATAGTTTTAGCGGCCCTGTATCGCTGACGAGACTGCATGCGGTTTTCCAGAAATTCGCGGCGCTGGCGCGTCACTCCCATACTCGCATCGACTCCCTGAACCCCGGTTGGACAGATCATGTCTCAGCCGGTGGCCTGATTTTCCCACTCACTTTCCTTGTTGAAAACGGAGAAGTGATCGTATCCGGCGCGCCAGAGGGCAGTGGTGTCGAGCCCGGAGACCGCATCCTTTCCATAGACGGAGAGCCCAATCCGATCTGGCTGTCGCGAGTGAAGGCCTTCGTCTCAGCTGAAACGCCCGAATTTGCCTATGCACAAATGGTGGGTGGCGAACCTTACTTCATGTGGCTGGCATATGGTTCGAAAAACCAGTTCTCTGTCGGAATTGAGCGCGGCAGCGCGTCCAGCACGATGGTGCTCGACGCCATTCCGATTGAAGCATTTTCAGATCTTGTGACTCACGTGCCTGGTTTTTCGCTGGAGGGACGCGATGCCCGCATGCTGAACGATTCTGTCGCTTACTTGCGGCCTGGTCCTTCCTTCAATCTGGACGCGGCCACGCCCGAAGATTCCTATGCGCCGGAAGCGCTGGCCATCTACACGGCATTCATTGATGCGGCGTTTGAAGACTTCATCGCCCGCGGCGCAGATCATCTGGTTCTTGACCTGAGAGACAATCCGGGGGGCGACAACTCCTACACCGATCCGGTGATTGCCTGGTTTGCGGATAAGCCGTTTCGCTTTGCGTCGGATTTCCTTATACGCGTCAGCCCGGAGACGATTGCGTCCAATCAGAGCCGGCTCGATGCCCAGCAAGGCGATGCGGACAACTTGTCTGCCAAACTGGCTGAGCTTTATGTTGACTCAGAACCAGGAAGCCTGGTGTCGTTTGACGTGCCCTGTGTACAGCCGCACGCGGAACCTCGCTTTCACGGGCAAGTGCATGTCCTCGTGAACAGGTACTCCTATTCCAATGCGGTCACGACCACAGCCCTGATCCAGGACTATGGGTTTGGGACAATTTATGGCGAAACCACACGGGACATGGCGACGACATTTGGTGCCATGGAGCATTTCACACTGTCTCATTCCGGCTTCTCGGTGGGTTACCCCAAAGCACGGATCATCAGGCCGAATGGCGAGAAACGCCTCCATCCGGTGACTCCCGATGTCACGCTGCAGGCTCCACTCTTTCGCGGTTCACAGGACGTCATGCTGGACGCTCTGCTTGAGCGATTAGAGGCGAGAAAGAAATAGAAGAACTTCTCTAGGGCTATTCTTAATCAGCTGTACGTCTGCAAAGGGCCAATGAACGACATTCCATGGCTTATGCTTGGATCCATCCCATACTACCAATCCTCGAAACAAATCTACCCACCTGCCGCGAGGTGAGACTTTGCGGTCCGTTGCCCGCTGAGCTGAAGCCGCGCAAAGTGGTTTCAGAGATCAAAGGCAATAGAGGAAACGGGCCATGACTGAGCTGAATACCGAGCTTTTCGACCTGACCATGTCGGAAAAGGCGAAGCCGCTCTTCGAGCGGGTGAAGAAGCACCTGCAGGAAAATGTCGCGCCCTGGCAGGAGGAGTTCGAGGCGCTGAACAAGGAGAAGGAAGACCGCTGGACCTGGCATCCGCGCCAGCTGGAGCTGCTGGATGCGGCGAAGGCCAAAGCGCGCGAAGCGGGGCTGTGGAACTTCTTCCTGCCGGACGCGGAGACCGGCGAAGGCCTCAGCAATCTCGACTATGCCTATATCGCGGCGGAGCTCGGCAAGTATCCGCAAGGCTCGGAAACGCTGAACTGTTCGGCGCCGGACACGGGCAATATGGAAGTGCTGGAGCGCGTCGGCACACCGGCGCAGAAGGAAAAATGGCTGGAGCCGCTGCTGAGAGGCGAAATCCGCTCCGCCTATGCGATGACCGAGCCGAATGTCGCCTCATCGGATGCAAAGAACATCTCCACCACCGCTGTTCTGGATGGCGATGAATGGGTCATCAATGGCGAGAAATTCTACATCTCCGGCGCAGGCGATCCGCGCTGCAAGATCATGATCGTGATGGTCAAGACAGACCCGAGTGCTCCGCCGTCGAAGCAGCAGTCCCAGATCCTCGTGCCGATGGACACACCCGGCGTGGAAATACTGGGCGCCATGGAAGTGATGGGCGAGGATCACGCCCCGCGCGGGCATATGCACCTCCGGTTCGACAATGTCCGTGTACCAAAGGACAATGTGTTGCTGGGCGTCGGGCGCGGCTTTGAGATTTCACAGGTACGCCTCGGGCCGGGCCGGATTCACCATTGCATGCGCTCCATCGGCAAGGCCGAGATTGCGCTGGAACTGATGATCAAGCGCGCTGGCACGCGCGAAGCCTTCGGCAAGCCGATCGCCAAACTCGGCAAGAACCTCGAAGTGATCTCGCGCGCGCGGATCGAGATCAACGCCATGCGGCTCGCCGTGCTGCAGGCGGCGAAAGCGATGGACGTGCTCGGCAACAAGGAAGCGCGCGTCTATGTCAGCGCCGTGAAGGCGATGGTGCCGGAGAAAGTCTGCCTGATCATCGACCAGGCCATGCAGATGCATGGCGCGGCGGGCATGTCGCAATGGTTCCCGCTGGCTGGCATGTATGCCGACATGCGCCACCTGCGTTATGCCGACGGCCCGGACGAAGTGCACCATATGGTGGTCGGCCGCGCCGAAGTGCAGAAGCACGGTCTCTGGTAAGCGGCGGAATTTCCGGTATCGGAGGCGGGCGGTACCTTAGTGGAACCGTTCGTCCTTCGATGTTGGGCTTACCTCGGCCCGGGTGGCTTCGCCGTCCGGGCCGATGATCCAGCCGGGATAAACCTCGGCGAATGTCCGGAACATGTCCGTCAACGGAAGGTCCAGATGGGACCCGCGTTCGCGGACATATTCCATGTGCCGCCGGCCGGACTGGTCGAAGGGGTGCATCAGGGCTCCATCGACTGGATCGAATTCCAGCGTCTTGACGCCGAACCGGTCGCAGAGCTCCTTGTTGAACGCGGTCGACAGTTTCACCCAGCAGCCGTTCAGCCAAAGCTCGCTATAGCCATGCCAGGCGAAGAGGTCGGTGCCCATCGTCTCGGTCAGTTTCTCGCTGGTCAGGTGATTACGCACGTCCGCAAAGCCGAGGCGGGCCGGGATGCCCGAAGCACGGGCCAGCGCCGTCAGGACGATGGATTTCGGCACGCACCAGGTCGCCGTTTCATTGAGGATATTGCTTGCCTTGAACGCCTCGCGCTCGGTGGCGAGATTGTAGGGGTCATAGCGGAAGCCATCGCGGACAGCGTAAAACAGGCGCTCGGCAATCTGCACGTCATCATTGGCGCCATCGGCGAGCGCGCGGGCTCTTGCGATGATCGCTGCGTCATCGCTGTCGACGAAGTAAGTTGCCTTCAGCGCGTCTTCCTGTTCCGACATCATCCTCGCTCCGATCCGTCATGGCTGGTTTCGAAGCAGATGGTAGCGATGCGGGGGCTCGCGTAAATTATGTCCTCGCGTCACCCTTGCGGGTCACTGCGCGCCGGTGATTTCCTTCACCTTTTCCAGCGGCAGGGCCTCGACCCGTCGGGGCGACTGGGTCGAGACATCGAACCCATCGACACTCTTTGCCATGAAGAGGGAGTTGTAGATCGCCTCTTCGGTCGCTTCGATTGTGGCCTGGAACAGGGGGGACATGTTGTCATTGTCTGTCTTTGCGACGGCTGGATCTGTCTGGCGGTAGGTCGAGAAAGCGATGACATAATCGCCGGACCCGTTGGTCATGGAGGCGCCGGTCCTGGCGAGCCCGGCAATGGCACGCTTTGACAGGCGTTCGAGGTTCCGGGAGGAGAGCGGGGCGTCCGTTGCGATCACGATCATGATGGACCCATCGGCCTTGTCCGATGCGATCTCGTCCTTCAGGTAATACTGGCCGAGTCGCTCACCGACCGGCGCGCCATCCACCTGCAGGATGCCGCCGAAATTGCTCTGCACAAGAACACCAATCGTGTAGCTGCCGAGGTTTTCCGGCAGATGCCGGGAACTGGACCCGATGCCGCCTTTCCAGCCGAATGCAATGGTTCCAGCTCCGGCACCGACCGCACCTTCCTCGACCGGGCCGGTCGAGGCGGATGTGATGGCCTGCCCGATCAGGTCCGGTGTGAGGATGCGCTTGCGGATATTGTTCAGCCCACTGTCATTGGTTTCCCCGACAACCGCATTCACCGAGCGCACGCGCTCATTTCCGGGCTGGCTCAACGTCCAGTCGATGACGGCTGACATTGCCCGGTCGACGGAGAGTGTGTTCGTCAGCACGATCGGCGTTTCGATCTCGCCCAGTTCGGCAATCTGCGAGATCCCAGCCAGCTTGCCATATCCGTTGCCGACGAAGATGGCCGCAGGGACGGGGCTTTGATACAGATTGCCGTCATGCGGCAGGATAGCCGTGGCACCGGTGCGGATGTCATCGCCTTCAATCAGGGTGACGTGGCCGACGCGCACGCCGGCGACATCGGTGATGTCATTCTTCTCTCCAGTCGGCAGGACGCCGGGCGTAATGCCCAGCTCCCTCGCGCGAACGCGTTCGGTGTCTGGCTCTGCCTGCATGGGCGTAAAGGTTCCCTGTGCGATGAGAAGCAGGACCAATGCCGAAATCGGTTTCACACCCGTTGCAAACTTCACCTGCGTCTCCGTTGTTTCATGGACGCCGGTCCGGCGCCGGGACCGCCTGTTGCAGACGGTCTGTGAAAGCTCAGAGTATCGGGCGTGCGTCCGGTTCGTCCAGTGTCTGGCGATTTGCTGCAAACTGCAGCCGTTGCTGGCTAGTAAGCGCGGCTGACGCAGAAATCGGCGAGGTCGATCAGGGCGTCGCGGTATGGCGAGTCCGGCAACTGGCGCAGCGCACCCTTGGCCATGGCCGCGTAGGCTTCGGCTTCCTGCACGGTCGCTTCGGCGGCGCCGGTCGCCCGGATAAGGTGCACGGCATGGGCGAGGTCTGCGTCTTCCTGCGTATCCGGGTTCATGGCCCGGTCCCAGAAGGCGCGGTCTTCGTCAGAGCCGCGTCGCTTCGCGATGATCACCGGCAGGGTGATCTTGCACTCGCGGAAATCGTCGCCGACCGACTTGCCGATGACGGAGGTCGTACCGCCATAGTCCAGAACATCGTCGATGATCTGGAAGGCGAGGCCGAGATTCTTGCCATAGGTCGCGAAGGCGTGGGCGTGCTCGTCACCGCCGGCGGACATGGCACCGGATTCGGCAGCTGCCTCGAACAGGGCGCCGGTCTTGGCCTCAACGATGGCCAGGTATTCCTCGGTCGGCAGGTCGCGCGCATTCATGGCGGCCAGTTGGCGGACTTCGCCTTCGGCAATCGTGGTGGAAGCCGTGGCCAGCTTATCCAGAATGTCCAGGCTGCGGGTTTCGACCAACAGGTTGAAGGCCCGGGCGAACAGGAAATCACCTACAAGAATGGAGGCGCTGTTGCCCCAGATCGCCTTGGCGGCAGGCTTGCCGCGGCGCAAATCGCTCTCGTCCACCACATCGTCGTGCAGCAGGGTGGCGGTGTGAATGAATTCCACAGCCGCGGCCAGGACGTGGGTCGCATTGTTCGGCTTGCCCACCGCGTGGGCGGCCATCAGGGTCAGCATCGGGCGCAGGCGCTTGCCGCCGGCCGAAACAATGTAACCCGAAAGGTCCGGAATGACGGCGACAGGGCTGGCCGCGCGGGAGGCGAGAATCTTCTCGACTTCGGCAAGGTCGTCAGCCACCAGCGCCTGCATGCGGTCCACCACCGAGCCGGAGGCAGCCTTGCCTTTCGGTTTGGGGGACAGGGTCAAGCGGAGCACTCCGGTTTAGTCGCAGACAGGTGCAATTAGGCTTAAGCGAGCGGAGAGGCAAGAACGACGTGGCACCGGGCCGCAGCAGCACCTGCACAATTTGCCGTGATCACGGAAACGCTGGCCGACCGGCAGGGTTGCAGGTTAGATTGTCGGCATGAAGCGCCTTCTGATGTGTTCCGCGTTCGTGTTGGTGGCAGCCTGCGCCAGCACGTCCGCCTACGGGCCCGCCGCCAAATCCGGCGCCATGGGCTATGAATCCCTGCAGATCGAGAATGACCGGTTCCAGGTCTCCTACACCGATACGGATGCCGCCCGGGCCCGCGACCGGGCCTTGCTGCGCGCGGCGGAAGTCACGCTGGAGCAGGGCAAGGAGTGGTTTGAAGTGACCAGTTCCTACTCGTCTGACGAATCGACACGGGACAGCGGCAGCCGGACCTCTGTCAGCATTGGCGGATCGACCGGTTCCTACGGCCGGTCCAGCGTCGGCGTGGGCGTCGGGATCGGATTTCCGATCGGCAGCTCCAGCAGCAGCGGCAAGGTCACCGAAGTTCTGGAAATCAAGGTCGGCTCCGGCGAAAAACCTGACCGCCCGAACGTCTATGACGCCCGCTCCGTGGACATAAATCTCCGGGGTTCGGCGACTTCCTGATGGAAGAGGTTTTCAGGACCAATGACCTCATCAAGCTGAGCTATGTGGAGCATCTGCTTCAGGAAGCGGGCATCGACTATTTCGTGGCCGACAAGCATATTTCTGCCGTTGAGGGCAATATCGGGGCCTTTCCGCGCCGGGTCATGGTGCAGGAAGCGGTGAAAGAGCATGCGCTGGCGGCGCTCGCCGGGGTCGAGAAGGGATGACGACCGAGGACACGGTCTATCAGGGTCGGGTACATCTGGTTCAGCCGGAGCAGGGCTTCCGGGCGGGCACGGATTCCCTGCTGTTGGCGGCGGCGCTGTCCTGCCGGCCGGGTGGGGAGGCGCTGGAAATCGGCTGCGGCTGCGGCGGGGCGCTGCTGCCTGCGGCGTATCGTATGGACGACGTTCGCCTGACCGGGCTGGACGTCGACATGACTATGACGGACTTAGCCCGGACTGGCGCGGACCGGAACGGATTTGCCGGACGGGTCACAATTGAGACGGGCGAAGCCTCCGAATGGGTCCGCGATCATGAGAACCGGTTCGACCTCGTTTTCGCCAATCCGCCCTTTTTTGAGCCGGGGCGAATCTCTGCGCCGGGTGAGGGCAAGGCGGACGCCTATATCGAGACGCTGGACCTTGCCGGCTGGATCAAGGCAATGGCTTTCGCTGCCAAGCCCCGCGCGCCGCTGGTAATGATCCACCGCGCGGCGGAGCTCGCCCGCATCCTTGCGACGTTCGACCGGCAGACCGGGGAGATCACCGTCCTGCCCATCGCGTCGAAACCTGGCGAGGAAGTGCGCCGGGTGCTGGTGCGCGGCCGCAAGGGGCTGAAACGCGGACCGGTGCGGCTGCTGGCACCAATGGTGACCCACCAGCCGGACGGGTCGGCCAGCCCGGCGCTGGAGGCCATCCGCCGGGGTGAACCAATCGACTGGTAGGGCCTCGTTGCGACTTGTGCTAACGTCCCCGGACCCCATCTCAGTTTGAAGGGGGCAGGAAGGAGCCCAGAAGTGTTCGGCGTCTTGTTCTGGATTTTCATGATCGGCGGCCTGATCGTTGCGGCGCTGGGTTTCACCAGCACGTACCGCCAGCGGGATGACCGTGACGGGCCCAACTGAGGAGACGCGAATTGTTTGCTGCGCTGTTCTGGCTGTTCCTTCTGACTGGCCTATTCGTCGCCATAATGGGCCATTCTGGTTTCTACCACCTCGTCACCGGCCGCGACGGCGGAAACATGGACCATCCGGACTCGCGGGGCAGTTTCTGAACGCACGCCCGCGCTTGCACCGCGGCGCCGGCAAGGCTAGTCCGGCAGGGAAATTCTCCAATGGAACAGAGCCATGTCCGCACCCAAGGCTGAAGCCAAGCCGAAATCCTTTCAGGATCTGATCCTGACGCTCCAGAATTACTGGGCGGAGCAGGGCTGTGCTGTCCTGCAGCCATATGACATGGAAGTCGGCGCCGGGACGCTGCACCCGGCCACCGTGCTGCGCGCGCTCGGTCCGAAGAACTGGCGGGCCGCTTATGTCCAGCCCTCGCGCCGCCCGAAGGATGCGCGCTATGGCGAGAACCCGAACCGGCTCGGCCACTATTACCAGTTCCAGGTGATCCTGAAGCCGAACCCGGAAAACCTTCAGGATCTGTACCTGACCAGCC
Source organism: Hyphomonas sp. GM-8P (assembly GCF_003263315.1). Lineage (NCBI taxonomy): Bacteria > Pseudomonadati > Pseudomonadota > Alphaproteobacteria > Hyphomonadales > Hyphomonadaceae > Hyphomonas > Hyphomonas sp. GM-8P. The sequence goes on along the minus strand of NZ_AWFE01000046.1, from coordinate 97,634 downwards.
TCTACAAGATCGGTATTGACCCGACGGTGCACGACATCCGCTTCGTCGAGGACGATTGGGAAAACCCCACCGTCGGCGCCTGGGGCCTTGGCTGGGAAGTCTGGTGCGACGGGATGGAAGTCAGCCAGTACACGTATTTCCAACAGGTCGGCGGCCTTGATGTGCGCCCGGTTTCGGGCGAGCTGACCTATGGGCTCGAACGTCTCGCCATGTATGTGTTCGGCGTCGATAATGTCTACGACTTGCCGTACAATGATCCGGACTCGGACGTTCCGCTGACCTATGGCGACGTGTTCCTCGAAAACGAGAAGCAGCAGTCTGCCTTCAATTTCGAATTCTCCGATGTCGAGATGCTGAAGCGCTGGTTTGCCGATTGCGAGAACCAGTCGAACGCCCTGCGCGCGGCGGGCAAGCCGCTGCCGGCCTATGACTACGCGCTGAAAGCGTCGCACACATTCAACCTGATCGACGCCCGCGGTGCGATCAGCCCAACCGAGCGGCAGGCCTATATTGGCCGCGTCCGCGACCTTGCCCGCGGCGCCGCCGAACAATGGGCGGAGCAGGAAGACGCGCGGGCCGGGGGATGAAGGCGCAGGCGCTCTTCGCGGCACTGGCCCTGATCGCTGCCTGCGGCGGGGAACGTGTTGCAGAAGACGGCCCGCCGCCGCTCTACAAATACAATGCGATGAAAGAGGCGGTTACGGACGCTCGCGACACGCTGCCTGTGTTCTGGGAAGCGCTCGAGTCCGGCAATGCCGCCTATTCGGATTTCGCGCTGAACGTCGCCACAAAGTCTGACCGGTACACGGAAGAACATGTCTGGCTGGTCGATATCCGGCATGTGGACGGCGAGCATTTTGCCGGCGCCGTTCCGAAGGATCATGAGATCCGGGACGGCCTTGCCCCCGGCGACAGGATCGCCTTTCTGCCTGAACAGATTTCAGACTGGCGGTTCCGGGAGGATGGCAAATTCCGCGGCGCCTATACGACCCGTGCCATGATGAATTTGGCGCCGGACGCCAAAATCGATAACATCCGGGCCATGTTCCACGACTCGCCGGTGCCGTGAACTCGCGTCCGGAAACGGTCTTCACCCTCTGGTCATGATTTTCTCCCAGGATTGTAATATCTGCAATCAAAGGAAGTCTCCGATGCGCCGCATTTTCGTCGCCGGACTAGCGCTGATCCCGATGGGTATGATCTTCCCGGCTGAGGCCCGGCAAGCGGTCGGGCCAGCGTTTCCATCCTATCTGGGCACGGTCGAACAGGTGCAGGATGTGATTGCGGCGCCCGGCAGGAAGATCGTCCGCCTTGATGCGGATGACATGTCAGCCGGAATCCTCACCCAGCTGATGAATGCCACACCCGGAACGCAGCTCGCCCAGGCCGTCATCGTCAGACTCGACTCCGGAGGCCGGAAGGAGATCATTGTTCCTCCGGGCACTCTGCTGGCTGTGGACGACCGCGTGAATTGCCTCGCAAGGCCGGGTGGCTGGGGCGTCGAACGGGTTGAACAAGCCGGTTAAATCGGGAACCATGAACGTTGGCGCGTAAGTCTGGGCCCATCCTGGACAGAACAGGAGGTGGATATGGCAGACCAACCTGAAATCGGCGGGCGCGAGCCCATCGCGGTCGAGGTCGAAGAAGGCAAGATGTACTGGTGGTGCGCGTGCGGGCGGTCGAAGAACCAGCCTTTCTGCGACGGCAGCCACAAGGGCAGCGAATTCGTGCCGCAGGGGTGGGAAGCGCCGAAAACCGGAAAGGTCTTCTTCTGTGCCTGCAAGCGCACCGGCAAGAGCCCGCTTTGCGACGGCAGCCATAACAAGCTTTGACTTGGTCTGATCCGGGCATCGGGGTAACCTCTCTTTCGTGGGAGGAATTCAGATGTTCCGGACGATCAGCCTGCTGTTGTTCCCGGTCTGCCTGTCTCTGGCGGCTGCTGCTGAAACCAACCGCGCCTTTATCGTCGGGGTGGGCGAATATGCCGAGCTGACAGACCTGCAGAAGACGGTTGGCGATGCGAACGGCTATGCTGGCGTTTTTGCCGAAGACCTGAATTTTGAAGTCACCCCCCTGATCAACCCGGACACGGATACGTTCCTGGAACAGTTCGATGCGTTCCTGCAGACGATCGAGCCGGGTGATCGGGTGGCTTTCATCTTCTCCGGCCATGGCTGGTCGGATGGTGGGCAGAATTATCTCGCCTTGTCGGATGCGCCGTATCACAGCTCCCTGCTGGGTTTGCGGAAGCGGACAATCTCGCTGAGCGAAGAAATCCTGGACGAAATCCGGGCCCGGCAGCCGGAAATGGTGTTCGCAGTGGTCGATGCCTGCCGGGATAATCCCTTCGACACTGGCACGCGCAGCATGACCAAGGGCATGGCCCGCACAGGGATCACGAGCGACACGCTGGTCGTGTATGCCGCCGGCGCAAACCAGATGGCGCTCGACCGGCTCGGTCCGGAAGATGAGGCGCCGTATTCCGTCTTTACCCGCAGCCTGTTGCCGAAACTGCGCGATCCGAATTTCCCGCTGTCTTTCGCCGTTGGCGAAGCCAGCGAGGAAGTTGCCGAACTCGCCGCCAGTGTCGAGCACTCCCAGAAGCCGGCGGTTTATTCCGATGTTGATCCCCGCTTCTGCTTCTCCGGCCAGTGCCAGTTCGGGGAGATGGACCAGGAAGAGAAAGACTGGATCTACATTTCCAGCGCCGGCTATGTGCAGATGGACGTCTGTTCCAAGTACAGCGAGCATCTGAAGAAATATCCGGACGGCAAGTTTGCCGCCGTGGCGAAGCGCTACCTGTCCAATCCGCCCTGCGCTGTGGAGCGTCTGAAGCTCAAATCGGCCTCCTGGTATGCCGACCTGCAGGGCCATACCGACGAGATATATGGCCTCGACTACAGCCCCAGCGGCCGGTTCCTGGCCAGCGCTTCGGCCGACAACACGGCGCGGATCTGGGTAGTGGGCATGTCGCCTTCCGAATTCGGGGGGCTGACCGTTCTGGAAGGTCATACCGAACCCCTCCTGTCGGTGCAGTTCAGCCCGGACGAGGAATATGTGGTCACGGCCTCTCAGGACGATACCGCCCGTATCTGGCGCGCGGTCGGCGGCTCGCCGGTGCAGGTACTGACCGGTCATACGGGCGATGTGTCTTTCGCGGATTTCAGTCCGGATGGCGAACGCGTGGTCACCGCCTCCTATGATGGCACTGTGCGGGTGTGGGAGGTGGCGACCGGCGAGGAAGCCTTCCGGATCGACACGCATTCCTCAGCCGTACGGTCCGTTCACTACAGCCCGCTGGGCAACCGCCTGCTGACCGCTTCGAACGACGGCACGGTGCGCCTCTTCAATTCCAGCAACGGATCGCTGGTGCGCACGATTGAGTCCGGCCCGGTGCCGGCGACCTATGCGGAATCCGATGATACGGCGGATCGGGTGCTGGTCGCCTCCGCCGATGGGTCGGCGCGCATCTGGAGCGATACGGGCGAGCCGATTGAGCTCGAAGGTCATGACGGCCCCTTGTGGAATGCCGCGTTCAGCCCGGATGGCGAAATGGTCGTCACCAGCGCGGATGACCTGTCGGCCCGGCTGTGGGACGCAAGGAACGGGGCCATGCTGGCCAAACTCCAGGACCTCGGCGCCTTCGGGGCGAACTGGGCGGTGTTCTCGCCGGACGGCAAGATGGTCGCCGCGGCGATGAAAGGCGCGCACCTCCAACTGTGGCAGCTGACCTTCGAGACGGAGTTCGCGCCGGAGGAAACCGGCGAGCCGGCGCCCTAGAAACCTCTCCTTATCCGGGCCCAACTACAGACCTGCCGCTTGACCCGTGTGCGGGCGCCTGTAAGCCGTGGCGGTCTTATCTTTCCTGAACACTGCAGGGCATTATGGCTGAGCTGCTTCTAGAACTCTTTTCCGAGGAAATTCCTGCGCGCATGCAGGCAAAGGCGGAGGCCGACCTGCGCGATGCCATGGAGAAGGCCCTGAAAGAGGCCGGTCTCAAATGGAAGCTGCTGGCCGCCTGTTCCGGCCCGCGCCGCCTGACCGTGTCGATCAACGGCCTCAGCGAGCGATCGGCCGATGTGAAGGAAGAGCGCAAGGGCCCGAAGGTCGGCGCGCCGGACAAGGCGGTCGAAGGCTTCCTACGCGGCGCCGGGCTCAGCGATATCAGCCAGGCCGAAGTGCACTCCGATCCGAAGAAAGGCGAATTCTATGTCGCCGTGATCGAGACGCCCGGCCGCGACGCGAAGGACATCATCGCCGAGACGGTGCCTGCGATCATCCGCGGCTTCCATTGGCCGAAGTCGATGCGCTGGGGCACCGGAGACCTGCGCTGGGTGCGCCCGCTGCAGCGGACCACCTGCGTGCTGGATGGCGAAGTCGTGCCGTTTGATGTGGACGGTATTACCAGCGGCAATGAAGTCGAGGGCCACCGAGTGCATGGCCGCGGGCCGTATAAGGTGACGGGCTGGGAGGATTATTCCAAGCAGCTGGAAGGCGCCGGCCATGTGAAGCTGACGCGGGCCGACCGCCGCGAAGTGATCCTCAAGGGGATCGAAGCCGTCTGCAAAAAGGCCGGACTCGAATGGATCGAGGACCAGGGCCTGCTGGAAGAAGTGACGGGCCTCGCCGAATGGCCGGTGGTCGTGCTGGGCGACATGGATCCGGATTTCCTGAGCCTGCCGCCGGAAGTGATCCAGCTCTCCATGCGCACGCACCAGAAATACTTCGCCGTTAACGATGCAAAGACCGGCAAGCTCGCGCCGTACTTCATAGTGGTGGCGAACATCGAGGCGACCGATGGCGGTAAGAAGCTGGCCGAGGGCAATTCCCGCGTCCTTGCCGCCCGCCTCGACGATGCCCGCTTCTTCTGGGACCTCGACAAGGCCAAGCCGCTGGAAGAGATGGCGAAGAAGCTGTCGACGATTGCGTTCAAGGCAGAGCTTGGCTCGCTGGGCGACAAGGTTGAGCGCGTCGCGGCGCTCGCCCGCGAACTCGCCCCGAAAGTGGGCGCCGATCCGGACCTCGCCGAGCGCGCCGCGCGCCTCGCTAAGGCGGACCTCGTATCAGAAATGGTCGGCGAGTTCCCGGAACTGCAGGGCGTGATGGGCCGCTACTATGCGATGGAAGCGGGTGAGCCTGCTGCTGTGGCTGACGCCATCCGCGACCATTACAAGCCGCAGGGCCCAAGTGATATCGTACCGACCGACCCGGTGGGCATCGCCGTCGCCCTCGCCGACAAGCTCGACACGCTGGTCGGCTTCTGGGCCATCGACGAGAAACCGACCGGCTCGAAAGACCCGTTTGCTCTCCGCCGTGCGGCGCTGGGCGTGGTTCGGATTGTTTTGGAAAACGGGACGCGGTTGAATCTTGCTGACATTTTGTTCTCGGCAAGAATGGCGTTCCCGAAGGGTTCGAAGAGCCCGGGGCCGTCAAAATCGGTTCGAGAGGCCGTCGAAGGTGCATTCAGAACTGAAGAAACGAATGACCTCCTCTCCTTTTTTGCTGACCGCCTGAAGCAATACCTCCGGGATCAGGGCCAGAGGCATGACCTGATCGATGCTGTTTTTGCGCTCGGCGAGGACGATCTGGTGCTCATCACCCGCAGGGTCGAGGCGCTCGGCGCCTTCCTCGGAACCGAAGACGGCGCGAACCTGCTGGCGGGCTACAAGCGCGCTGCGAACATCCTGAAGGCCGAGGAGAAGAAAGGCGCGCTGCCTGACAATCTCGTCGTCGACGGGGCGCTGATCGATGCCGGGGCGGATCAGGAGATCCACCTGCACCAGACGCTGGGCCAGGTACGCCACGACATCGAAGAGCCCCTCAAGAACGAGGATTTCGAGGCCGTCATGACCGAACTCGCCAAGCTGCGCGGGCCGGTCGATGCCTTCTTTGAGCATGTCATGGTCAATGATCAGGACGACGCCGTGCGGGCGAATCGCCTGGCGCTGCTGGCCGATATCCGTGACACGCTGCATCGCGTGGCCGATTTTTCCCAGATCGAAGGCTGAGCCGACGGGGCTGCCGTCCCGCATCGGAACAGATTTTCCCTGTCTGGTGCGGGCCAGAGCGATTTGATACAGCTATGTGACGAAAAACAACGTTGTCAGGGCATAAGCGACCTTTCGGCCGCTGGCAATTGGCGCTGCGATGCAGCATAGGGTTTGCAATCCCCTCGCGCGCGAGCGGGCATGCAGAGACGCGCGCAGATAATTGAAGAGGACACCATGGGTGAAGCAGCACTGAAGCACGCGGAAGAGACCTGGGTTTACGCATTCGGCGGGGGCACCGCCGATGGCGACGCTTCCATGAAGAATTTGCTGGGCGGCAAGGGTGCAAACCTTGCCGAAATGGCCAAGCTGGGCCTGCCGGTGCCGCCGGGCTTTACGATCTCCACCGCTGTCTGCACGGCCTATTACGAGCTTGAGCGGGAATATCCCTCCACGCTCGCCCCGCAGGTCGACCAGGCGCTGGCCGATCTGGAGAAGAAATCCGGCAAGGGCTTCGGCGATCCGGAAAATCCGCTACTCGTGTCTGTGCGCTCAGGCGCCCGCGCTTCGATGCCGGGCATGATGGACACGGTTCTGAACCTGGGCCTCAATGAAGCCTCGGCCGCCGGCCTCGCCAAGAAGGCCGGTGAACGCTTCGCTTATGACAGCTATCGCCGCTTCATCCAGATGTATTCCAACGTCGTGCTGGGCATCAGCCATGACGAGTTCGAGCACCTGCTCGACGAGTACAAGGACCGTCAGGGCATCGACCTCGATACCGACATGACCGCCGATGACTGGAAGAAGATCATCGTGCACTACAAGGAAGCCGTCGAGAAAGAGCTGGGCAAGCCTTTCCCGGAAGATCCGAAGGAACAGCTGTGGGGCGCCATCTCGGCCGTGTTCGGCTCGTGGATGAACGACCGCGCGATCACCTATCGCAAGCTGAACGACATCCCGGCCGAATGGGGCACGGCGGTGAACGTGCAGGCCATGGTGTTCGGCAATCTCGGCGAAACCTCCGCCACGGGCGTGGCCTTTACGCGCGACCCGTCGAACGGCGATCCGATCTTCTATGGCGAATACCTGATCAACGCACAGGGCGAGGACGTGGTGGCGGGCATCCGCACCCCGGCCCCGATCTCGCGCGAGCGGGCTGACACGCTGGGCTCCGAAGACGCCCCGCTGGAAGAGGCCATGCCGGAAGTCTATGCCCAGCTGCGCGATGTCGCGAACACGCTGGAGCGCCACTACAAAGACATGCAGGACCTCGAATTCACGGTCGAGGACGGCAATCTCTACATGCTGCAGACGCGGAGCGGAAAACGCACCGCCGCGGCTGCTCTCAAGATTGCTGTGGACATGGCCCGCGAAGGCCTGATCAGCGAAAATGACGCCGTGCTGCGCCTGCTGCCATCGCAGCTGGACCAGCTACTGCACCCGACGATCTCTGAAGACGCCGAGCGCGATGTGCTCGTGGTCGGCCTGCCGGCCAGCCCCGGCGCGGCTGTCGGCAAGGTCGTGTTCGATTCCGATGAAGCCTTCCAGTGGGCCGAGAAGGGCGAAGATGTCATTCTCGTCCGTATCGAGACGAGCCCGGAAGACATCAAGGGCATGCACGCTGCGCGCGGCATCGTCACCGCACGTGGCGGCATGACCAGCCACGCCGCTGTTGTGGCGCGCGGCATGGGACGTCCCTGCGTTTGTGGTGCCGGCGGCCTGCAGGTTGATGGCAAGGCGGGCGTGTTCCGCGTCATGGGGCGCGAAGTGAAGAAGGGCGATGTCATCACTGTGGACGGTGCAACCGGCCAGGTGATGCTGGGCGCTGTGGACATGGTGCAGCCGGACCTCTCGGGTGACTTCGGCACACTGATGGCTTGGGCCGATGCGGCCCGCCGCCTGAAAGTGCGGGCCAATGCCGAAACACCGCTCGATACCCGCACAGCGGTTGAGTTCGGCGCGGAAGGCATTGGCCTTTGCCGCACGGAGCACATGTTCTTCGAAGAAGACCGCATCCCCGAAGTGCGTGCGATGATCCTGTCGAACGATGTGGCCGGACGGCGCGCCTCGCTGGACAAGCTTCTGCCAATGCAGCGCGGCGACTTCGAGGAGATCTTCCGTATCCTGGAAGACCGCCCGGCGACTATCCGCCTGCTCGATCCGCCGCTGCACGAATTCCTTCCGCACACCGATGAGGACATGGAAGACGTTGCCAAGGCGTCCGGCGTCAGCGTTGAAGAGCTGAAGCGCCGTGCCTCCGATCTGCATGAAAGCAACCCGATGCTCGGCCACCGGGGGTGCCGCCTGGGTATTACATACCCGGAGATCTACGAAATGCAGGCCCGCGCCATCTTCGAGGCGGCTGTGAACATCGCCAATGAAACGGGCCGCAAGCCGGTGCCGGAAGTGATGATCCCGCTGGTCGCGACACACCGCGAACTGCAGATCCTGAAAGCCGTGGTCGATGAGCAGGCCAAGGCCGTGTTCGCGGAAACCGGTGTGACGCTGGACTACCTCGTCGGCACGATGATCGAGCTGCCGCGTGCAGCCCTGCGCGCCGGCGATATCGCCCAGTCGGCCGCCTTCTTCTCATTCGGTACGAATGACCTGACCCAAACCACGCTAGGCATCTCTCGCGACGATGCCGGCCGCTTCCTGAAAATCTATGAAGACAAGGGAATCTACGAAAAAGACCCCTTCGTCACGCTGGACCAGGAAGGCGTGGGCGAATTGGTGAAAACGGCCGCTGAACGGGGCCGGAACACCCGTCCAGGCATCAAACTGGGCATCTGCGGTGAGCATGGCGGCGATCCGGCTTCCGTGGCCTTCTGCCACCGTACGGGCCTCGATTATGTGTCCTGTTCGCCTTACCGGGTGCCGATTGCGCGTCTCGCAGCGGCACACGCTGCCCTCTCGGAATCAGACAGCTGACAGTTACGGTCCCGAATCGATTGCGAGCGGCTGTGGTAATCGTGCCACAGCCGCTTTTTCGCACCGCAACATGCCTCTTGTCACAAACGTAGAAATTTTACGAAAAATCAACAAGTTGAGGGTCCGGCGTAAATTACACCGAATTAATTCGCTTGTGAGGCGAATTTCACCTGACGGAATTGTCACTCCAAACTCTGGCGAGCTTCTTGCTAGGTAGCTGTTCGGCAGCATATTCCGCTTGTGAAAGGGCGGTAAAAGCCGCCGGAAACAGTCAAACCAAGCAGTCCCGGAACTGCACAACAGGGCGGAATTATATCGCCCACCGGGACCTGGGGAGAGCGGTGATGTTAAGGAATCTTCAACCACGTCAGGCGACCCTGTCGTCAATGCGTGGGCTCCAAGGGAAGCTCAAGCGTTGGTGGATGGCTATGACGAACGAAGAACAGCGCGATATTGTCATTCGCGGCGCGACCGTAGCGGTCTGCGCGGTGGCAGCGACTGTGACCCTGCCTGTGATCGGCTCGGTTCAGTCCGATATTCGCGCTCAAGCAGATTTCAGCGAGCAGGCTCAGCGGTTTGCGCAGATCGAAGATGGCGGCGCCAGCGTCCGCCTGGCCGACCATGCACCGTCGCTGCTGGACACGCCGTGGATTCGCACAGTCGAATATACTCTGGAGCGCGACACAGCCTCCTCGATGAGCCGTTACGCCAAGCGTGACCGGGATGGTGCGGCAATCGCCTCGCTCGTCTCGTTCAAGCCGGAGCACCTGAAGCGCGCTGAAGCGCTCGACTCCGAAGCGCACTGCATGGCGCAGGCGATCTATTACGAATCCCGCAACGAGCCGCTGGCTGGTCAGCTCGCTGTTGCTGAAGTGATTTCCAACCGGATGCGCGACCATCGCTATCCGGACACCGCGTGCGGCGTGGTCTTCCAGGGTGCGACCCGGACGACCGGCTGCCAGTTCACCTTCACCTGTGATGGCGCCCTTGGCCGCAAGCCGAAAGGCACAGCCTGGGAACAGGCACAGGAGATTGCGGCCCACGTCCTGATGAACCTCGCCGAGGATCGTACGGGCGGCGCAACCCATTATCACGCGACCTATGTCGATCCGGTGTGGAGCGCGGGCCTGATCAAGACCGACAAGATCGGCCTGCATGTGTTCTACCGTTTCCCGCGCGGCTCCGAGTGGGCGAAGGTCCGCAGTGCGAGCGCGTCGCGGTCCGCCCCGGCGCCTGTGGTCGCTACGGCGGAAACCAAGGACCTGAATGCGGAATCACTGTCCGTCCTGCGCGAAGCCACCGCGGATGAGATGAGAGTGGCTGCCAAGGTCGAAGCTTCTGCAGCTCCGGCCACGGTGACCACATCGACCCGCACCATCACCAATGGTGCCCCGCGCCTTACGACGGCCACCGAAGGATCGTTCGAGGTCGCCTCGAACGACATGGGCGTTGATTCCTACGCCGCTGCGCAGGCTGCGAAAGCTGTGGCCGCATCAGGCGGCATGCGCTGATCTGAAATCCAGACAATGAAAAAGCCGCCGGCATATCACTGGCGGCTTTTTTTGTTTGCCTTACAGGCCTGGAGGGATCAGTCGCGCGGTGGGACGGACTTTTTCACCTGATTGCGGATCAGGCCCGGCGCCCAGCGGCTGATGAACTTCGCCCGTTGTGCCGCTTTGCCCGCCATATAGTGGATGTCGTCACCATGCGCTGCGTCCCATGCCCGCTGAGCAGCCAGGGAGACCGGATAAACGTCTTGTCCATTCTCGCGGATCTCGTCTGCCATCTTCACATTGGCGCCTTCAGCGGTGCCCATGTCCAGGATCGGTGTATCGATAAACCAGGGCATCAGGCTGGTGACGCGGATGTCGAGATCCCGGAATTCCGCGTCGAGCGCTTCGGTCAATCCGCGGACGGCGAATTTCGTGGCTGAATATACGGCAAGGCGCGGCGAGCCGACTATCCCGGCTGTGGAGGCCGTGTTGACGATGCGCGCGCCTTCCGTTTCCTTCAGTAGCGGCAGGCAGGCCTGCACGCCATTGATGACGCCTTTGACGTTCACGTCGACAACGAGGTCGTTGTCTTCGCCCGAGATTTCCTCGAACCAGCCGTGCCGGCCGATACCGGCATTGTTAAACAGGACATGCATCTTGCCGCCGGTGGCTTCCGAGAAGCTCTTCACGCCCAGAGCCCAGTCATTGCGATCTCGCACATCCAGCTTCGCATAGACGGAATTGCCGGGGCCGAGTTCGCTGGCCACGTCTGCGAGGCCGGCGGTGTTCACGTCATAGAGACCGCAGAACCAACCCTTTTCGGAAAAGAAGCGCGCCGTTTCCGCGCCGATCCCGGAGGCGGCGCCGGTGATAAAAATGCTCTTGCGGCCGTTTGCGCTGGCCATGTCTGAAATCCCTCCTGCGCGGGCAGTTGCCCAATAAGCGCAGTGTCAGACCACATCCATTCCAAGGTCAAGGTTCGGCGCCGAATGGGTGAGCGCGCCAACCGAGATGAAATCAACGCCCGTCTCTGCAATTGCGGCGACTGTATCGAGGTTCACCCCGCCTGATGCTTCCAGCACGGTCTTGCCGCCGGCCATGGCGACGGCCTCGCGCAGCGTGTCGGGGCTCATATTGTCCAGCAGGACAGCATGTGGGCCGTGCGGAAGTGCTTCTTTTAGCTGGTCTAGCGAATCGACCTCGACTTCGATCATCCGCAAATGTCCGGCATAGGCTTTTGCGCGTTCCAGCGCAGTGGAGACCGAGCCGCAGGCCGCGATGTGATTGTCCTTGATGAGGACGGCGTCGTCGAGGCCATAGCGGTGAGCTGTGCCGCCGCCACAACGTACGGCGCGCTTTTCGAGAGCGCGGTGGCCTGGCGTAGTTTTCCGTGTACAGACAATTATCGCTTTTGTGTGCGCGATCTTGTCGGCGAAGGTGCGTGTCATGGTGGCCACGGCGGAGAGGCGGCCAAGGAAGTTCAGCATGGTCCGTTCAGCGATCAGGATGGACCGGGCAGAGCCTTCCAGGCGCGCGACCACGTCGCCCTTTTCCAGTACGGAGCCATCCGGCTTTTCAATGGTCAGCTTTACGGACGGGTCGATCAGCTTCAGCGCGTAGGCTGCTGCATCCAGTCCCGCGATCACGCCTTGCTGGCGCGCGGCGATGACGACTTTCAGCTGGGTGTCAGGCGCGATGGTCGCGTCGGTTGTCAGGTCACCTGCGCGGCCAAGGTCTTCCGCGAGCGCCAGGCGCACGATCGGATCAAGGATAATGTCGGGAAGAGGAGGCGGAACTGGAGTCATGAGGGAACGCTCTCTTTGAAGGGGCGTTGGAGGAACTGGCGATGCGGTTCGCCGGTTTCGGGAAAATCGGAACGGTAGTGGCCGCCGCGGCTTTCGTGCCGAGCCTGTGCGCTTTTTACGATCAGGCCTGCGGACGTGATTGCGCGGGCCGGACCATGTTGCTCACGCAGCTGGTCAATCAGCTCTGCCACTTCGGCGAGCCCGCTCGCATCACGGACCACACCGCAGTTTTGCGACATTGCTGAACGCAAGGCCTGCAGGGCTTCATGCGGCAGCGCGTCAGGCACATGCCCCTTGCTGGCTTTGATGTCCGGCAGTTTTGCCTCTCGCAGGCGCTCGGCAATGCGATGTGAGAAGACGACGGCTTCGAGCAGTGAATTCGAGGCGAGCCGGTTGGCGCCGTGTACGCCGGTGGACGTACATTCTCCGCAGACGGAGAGACCATCCAGGGAGGACTTGCCCCAGAAGTCCGGCACGATACCTCCCATGTGATAATGCGCTGCCGGGGCGATAGGGATCATGTCCACGCGCGGGTCTATGCCAGCCGATTTGCAGGCAGCAAAAACGGTTGGGAAGTGTTCGGGGAAATGTTCCCCGACGGCTTCTCGGCAATCGAGGAAAGCGCCGCGGCCGGATGTGCGCTCGGTATGGACCGCGCGTGCCACTTCATCGCGCGGGGCGAGTTCAGCCAGTTCATGATAGGATTCCATGAAGCGCTTGCCATCGCGGTTGCGCAGGATGGCGCCTTCGCCGCGCAGCGCCTCGGTGGCGAGCGGTGCCGGATCGCGGCCGATATCGATGGCTGTCGGGTGGAACTGAACGAACTCCAGATCTGCGACCAAAGCGCCGGCCTCCCAGGCCATGGCGATGGCATCGCCGCGCGCGGCAGGCGGATTGGTGGTGACCTGGAACAGGCCGCCTGAGCCGCCGGTGCACAGCACGGTTTCGCGGGCTGTCTGCGTCGACAGCCGCCCAGCGGCGTCGCGCAGGATGACGCCCGCAACATTCAGCTGATCGTCCTGCATCAAGCCGACAGCGCGCACGCCTTCAACAATACGGATGTGAGAGGCGGAATGAACGGCCGCGACGAGCGCGTCCATGATGGCCTTGCCTGCAAGATCTCCGGCCACGCGGGCAACGCGCGGATGGGAGTGGGCAGCTTCCAGTGACAGGGCGAGGGCGCCATCGGGCGTACGATCGAAAGGCACGCCAAGCGCGATCAGGTCGCGAACGCGGGCCGGGCCTTCCTCGGCGATCAGGCGGGCGATGATCGGATCCACAAGCCCGGCGCCCGCCGCGATCGTGTCGGCCGCGTGCTGTTCCGGGCTATCGTTCGGGTGAAGGGCTGCGGCAAGGCCGCCCTGTGCCCAGGCTGATGAAGCAGCCTGGCCGAGAGGTGCCGGCGAGATCACGATACAGGGACGCGGAGCGAGCTTCAGTGCCAGGAACAGGCCGGCGAGGCCCGCTCCCACGATCAGGACATCACTGCCGGCGTGTGCATCTGCCGTCAGGGTCTGAACATGCTGCCCGTCCGCCAAGTCAGGAAATACCGTTCGTTGCGCGCCGGAATTCCGCCGGAGCGGTCACCGCCGAGACAAGCGCGCCGAACATGCGGTCGGCCGACTCGATGGTGAGGGTGAAATTGTCGGGCACATAGATCAGACCCTCGACTTTGGATTCCAGCATTTCCTCGATCTCGGAACGAATGGAGAGCTGGTCCCCGAAGCGGCGTGCCTTGCAGGACTGGCGTACGACGGAGCGGCCCCAGACGGAGCACACTTCCACCGCTGTCAGCTCGCAGGTGAACTGGTCCGGTTCCGGGTGAGGGGTGAGATACATTGTGCCGGTCATCAGGCATTCACCACCGCGATAGGGTTTTGTACGGAAACTCCACGTGCCGAGCACGTCGGTCGCATCGTCTTCAGTTCCGGCATGAACCGGCGTTGTTGCCAGCAGGGTACCCGCCAGCGCGAGCGCGGTCATGCGTGCCAGGCGGAAGGTCATGCTGCCACTCCTATTTGTCCTCACACGCATAACCTAGACCCGGCGGCGGGATACGCCAACGCCCCAGCCGCTTAAACCACCATCTCGATTTCGAGGGGTGCAAGTCCAGTCACGAAGTCGAGCGGCTTCTCCATGCGCGGCAGGGCCATCATGGCATCGAGCGCTTCCTTGGCACGCAAGCGCACGTCTTCCGGAATGGTCACCTCATGCTCGCCCGTCACGAGGCAATCATAGATGTTTTCCAGCGTGATGCGCTTCATGTGCGGGCACAGATTGCACGGGCGAATGAAGTTCGTGCCCGGGTTCTCGGCGGCGACATTGTCGCTCATCGAGCATTCCGTCAGCAGCACGACCTTCGGCGGGTGTTTCTCAGCCACATAATTGGCGAGAGCTGCCGTGGAACCGGCATAGTCAGCGGCTTCCAGGACGTCTGGCGGGCATTCCGGGTGGGCCAGAATGACGACGCCCGGATGGGCATCGCGCAGCTGGTGAACGTCTTCGGCGCTGAACATCTCGTGCACTTCGCACGCACCCGGCCAGGTCATGATACGGATATCAGTCTGGGCGGCGACGTTCTTGGCGAGATACTGGTCCGGCACCAGGATGACGGTGTCGGTATTCCATTCCTTTGCAACGGCTTCCACAACCTGCGCTGCGTTGGAGCTGGTGCAGGTGATGTGGCATTCGGCTTTCACGTCGGCCGTCGTGTTTACATAGGTGACGACCGGATAGTTCGGGTATTTTTCCTTGATCAGCCGGACGTCCGCGCCCGTGATCGAGGCGGCAAGCGAGCAGCCTGCGCGTGTATCCGGGATCAGGACGGTCTTTTCAGGGGCGAGGATCTTGGAGGTCTCGGCCATGAAGTGCACGCCGGCTTGGACGATGATGTCGGCATCGACCTTGGACGCTTCGCGGGCGAGCTGGAGGCTGTCGCCCCGGAAGTCGCCGACCAGACGGAAAATGTCCGGCGTCATGTAATTGTGCGCCAGGATGACGGCGTTCTTCTGAACTTTCAGTCGGTTGATCGCAGCGACGAGCGGGGCAATGGCCGGCCACTCCATCGGCGTCACGAAATCTTTGACCAGCGGATAGAGATGGTCTGTTTCTGCGCGCACGGCATCATCATAGCTGAGGCCACGAGCCTCAGCCGCATTCGGGCCGCGCAGCGGCGTGGGGGTAGGGCAGCCAGGTCCAGAATCGATCAGACGAGCCATGTCACGTCCTCCTTTGACCAACCGAGCACTTTTGCTCGATTTGAGTATAATGTGGCCCCGAAAGTGTGCGTTTCAAGGGGAATACCTTCAAACGTCCGGGATCAGGGCGCTCGTGCGACAAGCAATTGAAGCTTTTGCGCACTCTGAGCAAAAGGGGTGTAGCGTAGCCGGCGCGAAAACGCAATCGCAGAAAGTTGAGGGTGGCGCGGCGTCAGTCTTTGAAAAGTTCCAATGCTGCGGCCGTCATGGCATCCGATCCGGTCTGGATGGTGCGGGCATAGTCTGGGGCGAACAGCGAAGAGTGCAGGGATGGCAGCGGCATGCCATCCGCCTTGGCCTTGGCGTACTTCGACGGTTCCACCGCGCCGACCCAGAACAGCACGCTCGGGATCTTGTCAGCCGTCCGACCGTATTGGGAGAAATCTTCTCCGCCCATAACCGGCTTCACCTGGGTCACATACTCCGCGCCCAGCTTCTTGCTGACCGCCTTCATCGCCCGTCCGGTTGTGCCGGGATCGTTGTACGTGGAGGGCGTATAGTCGGACTCGATGGTGATTTCCGGTTCCGGTGCGTCGAAGGCGGCGGCCTGAGCCTTGGCGATGCGTTGGATGCCGTCGAGCAGCATCTGGCGGGTTTCATCATCGTAGGAGCGGACCGTCAGCAGCAGCGTCGCCTCGTCCGGAATGATGTTGTGCTTCGCGCCGGCCTTGAAAGAGCCGACCGTCACAACGGCGCTGTCCAGCGGATCAACGTTGCGGGCGACAAGACTCTGCAGGGCGGTCACGATGTGGGAGCCGATCAGGATCGGATCGCGGGTCGCCTGGGGATAGGCACCGTGCCCGCCAATGCCCTTCACATGGATGTCCACGCTGTCGACATTCGCCATGGCATAGCCCGTGGAATAGACCACCGTGCCGGAAGGCGCATCGGCCGAGACATGCAGGGCCAGGTTGTAGTCAGGCTTCGGAAAGCGCTCGAACAGGCCGTCGGCCAGCATGGCTTCGGCGCCCAGGCCGATTTCTTCGGCAGGCTGGGCGATCATGACCAGTGTGCCTTTCCATTTGGACTTCTGGGCGACGAGCGCACGGGCCGTTGCGAGCCAGGATGTCATGTGCACGTCGTGACCACAGGCGTGCATCACCTTGCTTTCCACGCCGGTCCAGGTTTGGGCCTCGACTGTAGAGGCGTAAGGCACACCGGTCTGTTCAGGCACGGGCAGAGCGTCCATGTCCGTCCGGATCAGGACCGTCGGGCCATTGCCATTCCTGAGGACACCAACGATGCCATAGCCGCCCACGCCAGGTTTGACTTCGCCTATGTCGCGTGTCGCCTTGTCGACGACCCAATCCTGTCCAACGCCGGTCGTGACCTCAAATCCGAGGGTTTCCAGTTCGCTCGCAAGAATGGATGAAGTCTTGGCCTCCTTGAATGAGAGTTCCGGAGCCTGGTGAAGTTGAAGGTAGAGATCGAGGATAGATTGTTCCGGCGTGCCAACCTCGCGGACCGACATGGCGGCTGGCTGGACAATGGCCGTTTCTGACGCCGTGGATTCTGTCGCCGGGCTCGTGGATTCAGCATTGGCTGGCGCAGTAGCCGCAGGCGCTTGGCTCCTGGAGCATCCGGAAATGGCAAGGCCGAGGGCGAGTGTGGATACGAGAGCAGGGCGCAACATGGCAGATCTCCGGAAAACAGATTGGAAGACCCTAGCAAGGTTTCCTTGAGTGCCAAGTGTGGCCGCTGAGCGCGGATGTGGATCGCTTAGTCGTCTTCGTCGAGCGCCGGGGCATCCGGCTGGTCTCGCCGCGGCCGGGCGATCATTTCGGCGATGTCTTCCAGTTCGATAAAGGCGTCTGCCTCCCGGCGCAGGTCATCCGCCACCATCGGTGGGCTGGATGTGTTCGTTGAAACGACCGAGACCCGTACACCTTTGGCCTTTACCGCCTCAATCAGACGCCGGAAATCGCCGTTCCCGCTGAACAGGACGATATGATCCACATGAGCTGCCGCTTCGAGCATATCGACGGCCAGTTCGACGTCCATATTGCCCCGATGGCGCTTTCTGCCTTCGCGGTCGGTGTATTCGCGCGCGGCCTTCTTCACCACGCTGAACCCGTTATAGGCCAACCAGTCGACCAGCGGGCGGATCGGGCTGTATTCATCGCTCTCGACCAGCGCGGTATAGTAGCTGGCCCGCAAGAGGCGGCCACGACCTTGAAATTCCTTCAGAAGTTTTCGGAAATCAATTTCGAGCCCAAGTGCACGGGCCGAGGAATAAAGGTTTGCCCCATCGATGAAGAGCGCCAGGCGCTCATCCTTGTAAAACGCCATGATAAGCCTCGAAATCTCCGCTGCTGCGGGAACGGCCATTAATTGTGCAAAGTAATAGCCGGACAGCTTAGTTTCCGCTGCAATCGGGCGCAAGGGACGGGTTGCGCGGCCTTGTTGCGCTGCATATAAGGGGCGGTTCAAAGGAGACTCTGAATCCATGGCCCGAGTGACTGTCGAAGACTGCATCGAGCAGGTGCCGAACCGTTTTGACCTTGTGCTGCTTGCCGCGCACCGTTCCCGCATGATCCGCGAAGGCTCGCCCATCACTGTGGACCGCGACAATGACAAGGATCCGGTCGTCTCCCTGCGCGAGATCGCTGATCAGTCGGTTGACCTGAAAGTGGTGAAAGAAGCGCTGATCTCCGGCCTGCAGGACATTCGTCCGGGCGAAGAGAACGAGCGCGAAGCAGACCGTATGGCCCTCGAAGCTGCTCCGGCGGCAACCGAAGAAGACGTCATGCGCGCTTACCAGGCCGAGCTCGAATCCGGGCGCGACGACCGGCTCTAGGAGGTTCGATGGACGGCAGCACCCTTTCCGCCAAGGACAAAGGGGCTGGCGAAGCACCACCGGCCACTGAGGCCGTGGGTGAACACCATGTCCTCACCCGCGAAGAACTCATCGCCAAGGTCCGCGCGTATCATCCGCGCGTGAAGTCCGAGCTGCTGGGCGCAGCTTACGATTTTGCGAAAACCCATCATGGCGAGCAGAAGCGCGACTCTGGCGACGCGTACTATTCCCATCCCGTGGAAGTAGCAAGCCTGCTGGCCGATGTGCATCTCGACGAGATCACCATCGTGGCAGGCCTGCTGCACGACGTCGTCGAGGACGTTGAAGAAATCGACATCGGCGAAATCGAAGTGCGTTTCGGTGCCGATGTGGCCGAACTGGTTGATGGCGTTACGAAGCTCGACAAGATCGAATTCTCTTCGAAAGAAGCGGCGCAGGCCGAGAACTTTCAGAAATTCATCCTCGCGACAACCAGCGACATCCGCGTTCTTCTGGTGAAGCTGGCAGACCGGCTCCACAATATGCGTACACTGCATTTCCGCAAGAAGCCGGAAAGCCGTTACCGGACTGCGCGCGAGACGATGGACATCTACGCGCCTCTTGCTCGCCGTGTCGGTCTTTACCAACTGGCTGCCGAGATGGAGGATCTGGCTTTCCAGGAACTGAACGCGGAAGCGCGTCGGGCCATCCTGTATCGTCAGGAAGAGCTGGCGCTGGAAAATGCAGACGATCTCGAACGCATCCGGGCTGACCTGACGCAATTGATGGAAATGGCCGGCATCCAGTGCCGTATCAAAGGGCGCCGGAAAGCGCCTTACTCGCTGTGGCGGAAACTTGAGCGCAAATCCATTTCCTTCCGCGACGTGGCCGATCTCTTCGCGTTCCGCATCATCGTTCGGTCTACGGAGGAATGCTATCGCGTACTTGGTGAAGTCCATACTCTGTGGGCCTGCATTCCGGACCGGTTCCGTGATTTCATTTCCGTACCTAAGCCGAACGGCTATCAGAGCCTGCATACGACGGTGCGCGCCTCGGGCAATCGCCGCGTGGAGCTGCAGATCCGGACGGAGGCGATGGACCAGACCGCCGAGTTCGGTGTCGCCGCGCACTGGGGCTACAAGAACAAGCAGTATGGCTTCGATGCGGAGTCTGCGAAGGCGGCTGGCCTCGACCCCGCTGCCAGCCTCGAGACAATCTCCAGCCTCCTGCACGACGGCGCAGATGCGCGGGAATTCCTTGAGCATGCCAAGCTCGAAATGTACCGCGAGCATGTCTTCACGTTCACGCCAAAGGGCAAGCTGATCATCCTGCCGGCAGGGGCAATGCCGCTGGACTTTGCCTATGCCGTCCACTCGGCCGTTGGCGACACCTGCGTGGGTGTGAAGATCAATGGCGAGGTCAAAGCGCTGCGGCGGCCGCTCAAGAATGGTGATGTTGTCGAGATCATCCGGGGCAAGATTCCGGCGGCCGTCCATGGCTGGGAAGGTTTGGCGATCACGGGCCGCGCGCGGTCCGCGCTTCGCCGGCTGGTCCGTGAACGGGATACCGCAGATTTCCGGCGCCTCGGTGAAGGCCTGATCAATCAGGCCCTGCGCCGCGCCGGCATCGACCCGGTCGATGTGAAGATGACCCACACGGCTCAGCTTGCCGGGTTTGAAACGCGCGAAGAAATGGCCGAAGCGGTCGGGCGCGGCCGGATCAGTTCCGCCGATGTGATCCAGGCAGCCTTCCCGGGCTACAAGGCCGAGCCGATGGGCGACCCGTCGAAGACGAAGGTCGATTCCCAGCACGCCCCTCTGCTGGTGTCGGGCCACGACCTGACCCCCGGCGTGACGCTGCATCTCGGCCATTGTTGCTGTCCGTTGCCGGGCGACCGGATCATGGGGGTTCAGGTGCCGGACCAAGGCATCGTGGTGCACGTGGCGAGCTGTCCCAAACTGGCCGAATACGATGACAAGCCAGAGCTCTGGGTCGACCTCAGATGGACTGAGCTCGCCCGGACAGATGCCATGGCTGTGGGGCGGATTCGCATCAATGCCGCGAACACACGCGGCGTGTTGGCCAAACTCTGTGCGGCCGTGGCTCAGTCCAACGGGAACATCGTGAATATTGCCACGGTGGACCGCCAGAAGGACTTCACAGAGCTGGTCATGGAAATTGAGGTTGAAGACCTGAAACGCCTGACGCAGATACTGGCCGCGCTTCGGTCGCTCGCAGTGGTCGACCGGGCAGTGCGTGACCAGGAGGGTGATGATGACCAATGAAGAAGTGCTCGCGGTGTTTCGCGAGGCAGGGGCGTTGCTGGAAGGGCATTTCATCCTTTCGTCCGGGCGCCGCAGCCCGGTGTTCCTGCAGAAGGCGCTGGTCTTCTCCCAGCCGGACAAATCCGAGAAACTCTGTGCGGCGCTCGCGAAGAAGCTGACCGAGAAGTTCGGCAAGATCGACGTAGTCGCTGGCCCGGCCGTGGGCGGCATCATTCCGGGCTATGAACTCGCCCGTCAGCTTGGATGCCGTTCCATTTTTGCTGAACGCGTGGACGGACAGCTTCAGTTCCGCCGCGGCTTCTCCATCGCCGAAGGCGAGCGCGTGCTGATCGCTGAAGATATTGTCACGACCGGCCTGTCATTCCGTGAGACCGTCGAGGCGCTTGAAAAGCTGCCGGGCGAAGTGGTTGGCGGCGCTTGCATCATCGATCGCTCCGGCGGACGTGCCGATGTTGGCTGTGAACTGGTCTCACTCGCTTCGGTCAATTTCCCTGACTATGACGCGGACGACCTGCCTCCCGAACTGGCGCTGATGCCGGCTGTGAAGCCAGGCTCGCGAGGGCTTGCCTGATGAGCGGGCGGCTGCGCCTTGGGGTGAACATCGATCATGTGGCGACCATCCGGAATGCCCGCGGCGGTGCGCATCCCGATCCGGCGCGGGCCGCCGAGATTGCAGCGGCCGCTGGGGCGGACGGCATCACGATCCATTTGCGCGAAGATCGCCGCCACATCCGTGATGGCGACCTGGAAGCCATTCGGACCGCCTCCAGTCTGCCAATCAATCTGGAGATGGCGGCCACCCAAGAAATGACCGCGATCGCCTGCGGGTTCCGTCCGCATGCAGCCTGTATCGTGCCCGAGAAGCGCGAGGAGCGCACCACGGAGGGCGGCCTCGACGTCGCCGGTCTTCACAACCAGATTTCCCCCATCGTTCGCCAGCTGCGCGATGCCGGGGCCCGCGTGTCGCTGTTCATTGAGCCGGATCCTGTCCAGATCGCAGTGGCCGAAGTGCTCGGCGCGCCGGTCGTCGAGCTGCATACAGGGCGCTATGCGGAGCTGTGGATCGATGGCGGCGCCGAAGCGGCTGCGCCTGAACTCGCCCGCCTTCAGGCCGCGGCGGACGAAGCTCGCAAGCGCGGGATCGAACCCCATGCCGGTCACGGCCTGACCTTTGATAATGTTGGCCCGGTAGCGGCCATCCCTGAGATCGCCGAATTGAATATCGGGCATTTCATTATTGGTGAGGCGATCTTCATTGGCCTCGAAGAGGCGATTCGTGAAATGCGCCGTCTCATGGATGATGCCAGAAATCAGGTGAGCGCATGATCATCGGTATCGGGAATGATCTCTGCAATATCGAGCGCATCGAGAAGGCGCTGGAACGTTTCGGCGAGCGATTTGAAATGCGCGTCTTCACGGAGACGGAGATTGCGCTGGCGCGCCGCCGCCGCCGCACAGCAGAGACCTATGCCAAGCGCTTCGCCGCCAAGGAGGCTTGCGCCAAGGCACTCGGCACGGGCGTGCCGCGCCGAGGGGTGCACTGGAAACACCTGGGCGTTGTAAACCTGCCGACCGGCAAGCCAACGCTCGCGCTGACAGGTGGCGCAGCCAAGCGCCTCGAAGCGATGATGCCTGAAGGCCATAAGGCCATCATTCATCTGACGATCACGGACGATCATCCATGGGCCGAAGCGCACGTGATCATCGAAGCGATCCCGGTGAATGGCAAATGAAGCCCGCTCGTCCGAAACGCACCCGCTTGCGCAGCAAGGGAAAGAATGGTGTCCCCACGCTGTCCGATGACCGCCTGAAGACGGCACAGGACGCGGTTGGCTACAAGTTCAAGGACGCGAAACTTCTGGTTCGCGCACTGACGCATCCAAGCGCGGTAGGCGGCGGTGACCCCGTTCGGGAATCCAACCAGCGTCTCGAATTTCTTGGCGACCGGGTGCTGAACCTTGTTATCGCTGAACGTCTCATGGAGCGTCGCAAGATGGAGAGCGAGGGCGAGCTTGCCCCGCGTCTCAATCGTCTGGTCAAGAAGGGCGCCTGTGCGGATGCCATGCGTCACCTGGAACTTCAGGAATTTATCTTGCTGTCCGATGGTGAAGAAGCTGCCGGCGGCCGCTCGCGCGAATCCACACTGGGGGATGCCTGCGAGGCGGTGATTGGCGCGATCTTCAAGGATGGTGGCCTGTCGCCAGCGCGCAAATTCATCGAGAAGGCCTGGGCCCCGCAATTCGCATCGGCTCCGGCGGAAACAAAGGATCCGAAAACCCTGCTGCAGGAGTGGGCGCAGGGGCAAGGCCTTCCGTTGCCGGACTATGACGTGTTGAGCCGGTCAGGCCCGGATCATGAGCCCATTTATGAAATTGAAGCGAAGGTCGAAGGACGCGGCAGTGCCGTGGCGACCGGGCCTTCCAAACGCGAAGCCGAGCGCAGCGCCGCTGCCCTGCTGCTCCAATCTCTGGCAGGATAGACATGAACGAAACAGACATCACCCATGCTGGCTTCTGCGCCATTATCGGCGCGCCGAATGCTGGCAAGTCCACGCTGACCAATCTTCTGGTCGGTGCGAAAGTGGCCATCGTCACGCACAAGGTTCAGACGACACGCTTCCCTGTGCGGGGCGTGGCGCAAACTGATCACACGCAGATCGTGCTCGTCGATACTCCCGGAATTTTCGCCGCCAAGCGCCGGCTGGACCGGGCCATGGTCAAGGCGGCCTGGAGCGGAGCCGAAGATGCCGATGCCATCGTGCACCTGGTGGATGCCTCCGCCTGGGTAGCGGACCGGGCCGGCAAGGAGACTGCCGCGCAAAAGCACTCCATCGAAGATGACCGCCGCGTTGTGGAGCAGTTGAAGGCCAGCGGTCGGAAAGCCATTCTGGCACTGAACAAGATTGATCTGTTCCCGCATGACCAGGTGTTGCCGATCATCGCGGAACTGAACCAGACCGGCGCCTATGAGGAGGTCCACATGATCTCCGCCGAGAATGGCGACGGTGTCGAAAAGCTGGAAGAAGCGATTGCCGCCCGTATGCCGGAAGGGCCTGCGCTCTACCCGCCGGATCAGGTGGCGGACCTGCCGATGCGACTGCTGGCGGCAGAAGTGACGCGCGAGAAGCTGATGCTGCGTCTGCACCAGGAGCTGCCCTACCAGCTGATGGTGGAGACCGAGAGCTGGGAAGAGCGCAAGGATGGATCCGTCCGCGTGCAGCAAGTCATCGTGGTTGGCCGTGAAAACCACAAATCCATGGTGCTGGGCAAAGGCGGCCAGACGATCAAGGATATCGGCCGTATGGCGAGGGAAGAGCTCTCCGAAATGCTCGGCCGCAAGGTGCACCTCTTCCTGTTCGTGAAGGTCGATGAGCGCTGGCAGGAGCGCCGCGAAAGCTATCAGGGGCTCGGCCTGGAGTTCGATGTCTGAGGCACGATGAACTGGTCCGATGACGGCATTATCCTCGGTGGGCGCCGCTTCGGTGAAGGCGGCCTCATTCTGGATGTTCTGACGCGGAACCGCGGACGCCGGTCTGGACTTGTCTATGGTGGCAATTCCCGGCGGCGGCGCGCGCAGTACGAAGCCGGAAACTCTGTATCTCTCTCCTGGACCGGGCGTCTGGAAGACCAGCTCGGCCGCTTCGAAGTCGCAGAAGCCAGCAAGGAACGCGCATCGCACGTGCTGGACGACGCCAAAGCCCTCGCGGCGGTTTCGGCCGTCACCGCCATTCTTCGCATGTCACTGGATGAGGGCGACGTCGCAGGTTCGGCCATGTTCGAGGCGACAGAAGTCCTTCTGGACCAGATTGAAGCGCGAGAGATCTGGCCAGTACTCTATGTGCGCTGGGAACTGGGCCTGCTCTCCGCGCTGGGCTTTGGACTGGATCTTGAAGAATGCGCCATCAGCGGCGCGAATGACGGGCTGACGCACGTCTCGCCGCGCACCGGCCGGGCCGTGCGCGGGTCGGAAGCGGAAGACTATGTCTCGCGCTTGCTCCGGTTGCCTTCGTTCCTTTTGTCCTCGTCAGCACCGGTCGGCGACGAGGATGTCGCCGACGGGCTGAAGCTGACAGGATATTTCCTGGAATCGCGGGTCTTCCACGCGATGAACCGTGCCATGCCGCCAGAGCGCGACAGGCTGGTCAGGCGATTGGTGGGCTGACGATCAGGCTTTGGCGCTCGGGCGTTCGCCGACCTTTGCAAACCAGGCTGCATAGTTCTTGAACTCGGGATTCAAAGGTTGGCCGATAACATTGCCGAATGCCTGGAAGCAGTAGAGCAGAATGTCTGCAAGGCTGAATTCGTTCCCAGCCACATAGGGCTGGTCCGCCAGGCGTGCATCGAGGAATTCGATCTTGTCCTGTGCGCAGGCCTTCAGGCCGTCTGCTGCTTCCGGGATGCAGCGCATGCGGTCCTTGAACATCGGCAGGCCTTCGGAAAAGCGGAATCCGTTGCCAAGCGGCTCGACGATGTTGAGGTCCACCCAGCGGGTCCAGCGTCGGTTCTGGGCGCGCTCTTCTGGTGTGTCACCCATCAGCTTCTTGCCGGGAAACTTTTCGTCCAGGTATTCGCAGATCGCGGTGATTTCGGTCACGACGGAACCGTCGTCCAGCACCAGACACGGCGTCTGGCCGGCCGGATTGGTTTTCAGATAGGGTTCCTGACGGTTCAGGCCCTTCTGGATGTCGAGTTCCTCCATCGGAATATCGATGCCGCGTTCGGCCATGAACATGCGCACGACGTGCGGATTTGGGCCTACCGAGTTGATGAGTTTCATATGCTTCCTCCCAGAAACTGCTGCCCGTTGCCTGCGAGCCTGCTGTATTCATAATCCGTTCAGGCGGCGCCGTCATAGGTGACGTCGGGGTAGATGGGCGTTTGCTTCCAGGAGGCTGATGCCAATGAAAAATTCGATGATCCTCGCCGGCGCGCTGCTGGCGGCGAGCCTGACCGGCTGTATTGCCGTCACCGGTGTGCATGACGAGGATGCCGTGCGGACCAATACCGATCTCGCAGTCCGCGTTTGCGGCGGCGAGGCGAATGTCAAAGAGGTGACCGAAGACGGTTACCGCTGCCAGTCGAACCCGTAATCATCACTTACAGGCGCTGCCGGGGCCCATATCCATGTGGAAGTGGTCCCGGTGCGCCGCATTGTATTCCGGCCCCAGCGTGACCGAGAACAGGTCGCAGGCGCCGGAATGCACTCTCTTCAGGAATTTCGCTTCCTTCCCGCCTTTTCCCCAGAATGTTTTCACGTCGATCAGGCGGCCGTCTTCCAGCCGGAAGCCGGAAATGTCGACTGCATTGCCGCGCGCATGTTCTGAGCGGCGCCCGGACCCGGCGATATTCCGGCAGGAAAAGCTGCCATACGTCTCGATCCTCGCCAGCGGCGAGCCGAGGATATCCACAGCTGCTGGCCGGGCGACATGGCGCTCCCAGACGTAAAGCGCGGCGGCTTCACCACAGGTCATGCGCAGCGTCGCGGAATAGGGTGTCAGCGTCCGGTCCAGCGTCAAGGCATTGTAAAGACCGCATTTTTCGCCTTTCGGTGCATCGTCCAGCGGCGTGTAGAGCACGCCGACCTTGTCCAGTGCCGGGAAACAGACCTGCGGATGCCTGGCCGCGCGGGCCAGTTGGTGGCCAGTGCCAAGTCCCGGCCGGTCTGTCAGATCCACCGGCGCGAAAGGGTTGTGCCGGGGCGGTGCCGACAACAGGAACAGCGCCACGCACAAGGTGGGCACGGTGAGGAGGAGAAGCCAAGCGCGTAAGTGGGGCATCTGCAGTCAGTACTTAGAGATTTCCTTAACCAAACGGCGGTTTCTGTTAACTCTAGACGCGTTCGCGACTCGCAGGCGATTCTGCCCGCGGACCTGCACCAGAATGTGGCACGAACCGAGAAGGGGCCAGAATGTCCGACCTCAAGGATGGCGAGCCGGAAAACCGGATTATCAATGAACCCATGAGTGAGGCGCTCTCGAAGCGCTATCTCGCTTATGCGCTCTCGACGATCACGGCGCGGGCCCTGCCGGATGTCCGCGATGGCCTGAAGCCCGTACAGCGCCGCATCCTGTACGGCATGCGCGTTCTGCGGCTGGATCCGGAAGGCGGCTATCGCAAGTGCGCCAAGATTGTCGGCGACGTGATGGGTAACTTCCACCCGCACGGCGACAGCTCGATCTACGACACGCTGGTCCGTCTGGCGCAGGATTTCACCGTCCGCTACCCGCTGGTCGACGGTCAGGGCAATTTCGGCAATATCGACGGCGATAGCGCCGCTGCCTATCGTTACACGGAGGCGCGGATGACCGTGGCAGCAGAACTGCTGCTGGATGGCCTCAACGAAGACGCCGTCGACTTCCGCGCAAACTATGCCGAGAATGATGAAGAGCCAGTGGTGCTTCCGGCGGGTTTCCCGAACCTGCTGGCCAATGGAGCAAGCGGCATCGCCGTTGGCATGGCCACCTCGATCCCGCCGCACAATGCGGCCGAAGTGATCGATGCGGCGCGCCTGCTGATCGAGAAGCCGAAGGCGACGACCGCCGAACTGATGGACTTCGTGAAGGGGCCGGACTTCCCGACCGGCGGCATCATCGTCGAACCTTATGAGTCGATGCTGGACGCCTACGAGACCGGCCGCGGCAGCTTCCGCATGCGCGCGCGCTGGGAAACAGAGGATACCGGCCGGGGTACTTACCAGATTGTCGTCACCGAAATTCCCTATCAGGTGCAGAAATCGCGCCTGCTGGAAAAACTCGGCGAACTGATCGAAGCCAAGAGAGTCCCGCTGCTGGACGATGTCCGCGACGAGTCTGCTGAGGATGTGCGCCTTGTCCTGGTGCCGCGTTCCAAGACGATCGAGCCGGACGTGTTGATGGAAAGCCTGTTCAAGGTCTGCGATCTCGAAACGCGCTTTAGCCTCAACATGAACGTGCTGCACAAGGGCGCGCCGCAGGTCATGGGCCTGAAGGAAGTGCTGCAGGCCTATCTGGACCACCGCCGCGAAGTGGTCGTGCGCCGGGCCCAGCACCGCCTCGACAAGATCGAGAAGCGTCTGCACCTGCTCGACGGATATTTGACCGCCTTCCTCAATATTGATGAGGTAATCCGCATCATCCGGAACGAGGATGAGCCGAAGCCTGTCCTGATGGAGACGTTCAGCCTCACCGATGTTCAGGCTGAAGCGATCCTCAATCTCCGCCTGCGCGCCCTGCGCAAGCTGGAGGAAATGGAAATCCGCGGCGAGCACCAGAAGCTCACCGAAGAACGCGAAGATTTGATCAAGTTGCTGAGCTCGGATCGCCGCCAGTGGACGAAAGTGTCCAAGGAACTCAAAGCCGCCCGCGATGCCTTTGATCCGGACTCTGAGCTTGGCCGCCGCCGCGCCAGCTTCTCCGACGTCAAGGAAGTCGACCTTGCTGCGGCCCTCGAAGCATCCAAGCCGAAGGAGCCGATCACGGTCGTCCTGTCACAGCAGGGCTGGATCCGCGGTATGAAGGGCCATGGTCTGGATACGAGCTCGGTCAAGTTCAAGGACGGGGACGATCTCTACCTCGTCGAGGAAGTGATGAGCACCGACAAGCTCATCCTGATGTCGTCCGACGGCCGGTCGTTCACCATGGCGGCGGACAAGCTGCCGGGCGGGCGCGGCCATGGCGAACCAATCCGCCTGACGATCGATCTGGAAGACAGCGTCGATATCGTCGCCATGTTCCGGTTCGAACCGGCGCGCAAACGCGTGATGGCGTCTTCCACAGGCTATGGCTTCGTTGTCGATGAGAAAGAGCTGGAGTCCAACCGCAAGGCCGGTAAATCCGCCGTGAACACGGGCAGTGGTCATCTCGTTTGCTGCCCTGTAGTCGAAGGCGACATGATCGCGGTTGTCGGCACGAACAAGAAGATGCTGATCTTCCCGCTGTCCGACCTGCCGGAAATGGCACGCGGCAAGGGCAACAAGCTGCAATCCTATAGCGGCAAAGCCGAGTTGAAAGACCTTATCACCTTCGACAAGCGCGACGGCCTGATCGTCATGACCGGGGACCGCCACCGTGCCTTCCCGGAATGGAAAGACTGGAAAGGCCAGCGCGCCCAGGCCGGAAAGGTCGTCCCGAAAGGCTTCCCGAGAAGTGGGACGTTTACAGGGTAATAGAAAGCGCCCGGCCAGCCAGCCGGGCGTATTTTATTCCGGTTAGTAAACCCGCGCGACGACCTGCTTCATCAGCGGACCGATCTCCGTGTGCAGAACAAGGTCGGCATAGGAGTCGTGATCGGTTTCCTCGCGGTTGACGATGACCACGGTGGCACCGGTCCGCTTGGCGATCACCGGAAGTTCGGCTGCCGGATAGACAACAAGCGAGGAGCCGAGCACGATGAACAAGTCGCTTAGCGCGGCTTCTTCCATGGCGCGGTTCATTTCATCTTCCGGCATGGCCTGGCCGAAGGAAATGACGGCGGTCTTCACGAGGCCCGTGCAGAAGACGCAGGTGATGTCTGCGCCGGCTTCCCAGCGCGGTTTCAGGTCTTCCAGTTCGTAGCGCTTGCCGCACTGCAGGCAGCGGGCATAGCTGGCATTGCCGTGCACTTCGATCACCCGGTCATCTGCCACACCGGAAGCCTGGTGGAGATTGTCCACATTTTGGGTGATGACGCTGGAAACCTTGCCCATCTTCACCAGGTCCGAAACGGCGAAGTGGCCGTCATTCGGTTTCGCCCCAGTCCAGCCGGCGGGATTATTGAACACCCGGTTCCAGGCTTCGTTGCGTTGCTCGCGCGAGCTGACAAAATCCTGGAAATAGATCGGCTTCATCTTGCTCCACACGCCACCGGGGCTGCGGAAGTCGGGAATGCCGCTTTCAGTGGAGATGCCCGCGCCGGTAAAAACCACGGCGCGGCGGCATTGCGAGATCAGGCTGGCGAGAGCTTCGGGTGCGTCAGTCATTACCTTAATGCTACACGATTTTTCGGCGTGCGCTACTTGTACATGCCGTCGCGCAAATTGATACCGTGCTCGATCCAGGCTTTCATCGCGCTAAGCATCTGCGACCAGCCCATGCAGTTGCCATACGACTTGCCGAAGCCCTGCTCGGTCGACGGCCAGCCTTCTTCGGCGATCGAGACGATTGTGCGCCCATCGCCAGTCGGCTCGAAACGGAAGGTGACGGTGGTCTCGCCGCCGTCGCCATCATCCCATTTGAAGACTACCCGTTTGTCTTTCTCGACTTCAACGACCTTGACCGGGAAAGCACCGGGGAAGTCATTGAAATCCCACATGACCGTGGCGCCTTCCTCAATGCGGCCCTTCGCGCCGCCGGTCGTGAAATACCGGGACAGGATGTCCGGGTTCACGAAGGCTTCGAAGACTTCGGGGACCGGTCGGCCGATGCGGCCGCTCACCTCGAATTTCGGTTTGATGTCCATCGTCATGTCTCCTTGCCTTCCAGCTAACAATGTTATAAATATATAACATGTCAAGCGAAGCTAACGACGACCTCATTTTCAGGGCGCTGGCTGCGCCGGTAAGGCGGCAGATCCTTGACGCGCTGCGGGACAAGCCACAGACGACAGGCGAATTGTGCGCCCGGTTTGCGGACCTGAACCGGTGCACGGTGATGCAGCATCTGGGCGTGTTGGAAGAGGCTGATCTCGTGCTGGTCCGCCGGGTTGGTCGGGTGCGGTGGAACTACCTGAACGCCATTCCGATTAAGCGTATAAACGACCGCTGGATCGGCCCCCACGCAGCCCGGGCGGTGGGCATGCTCGACGAACTGAAATGTCAGCTTGAGACGGACGACGCGCCCGCCGCTTAGCCTGCGCCTTCCACTGGCTGACCAAAAAACAATACAGCCAGCGCAAGAATGCCGAAGGCGCCGAAGGCTGTGCCCCGTATCGGCGCTTTCGCCTCCCGGAAGGCGCCGACCGATGCGATCCCGCACTGCAGGGCATAATAATAGGCGAAGGCTTTTGAGGCGAAGCTGATAATCTGGAAGACATTGGAAAACCAGGTCAGGCTCAGCCCGATCAGCACGAGCATAAGATAGGCCATCCGCGGCGAGATCCGGCTGCCCGACAATTCCTCCACCAGCCCGCCAGCACCACTCGTGTCCGCAATGGCGGCGCTGAACTGCGCGGAAAGGGCCGCGACGATCAGCATGGCGGGCAGGACGGCCGAGACAATCTTCATCATGTCGACAATCGCGGTTTCGGTGAGCGGTATGGTTTCGGCATCGAATGCGTAAGTCAGCAGCACGACATAGGCCATGTAGATGGCCGTCGCGAGCCATTGGGAATAGCGCATTGAGCGGACCCGCATGTCCGGCTTGTATTCGCTGCCGAGATAGCGGGACGTTTCGAAGCCTTGCACGGTGATGATCAGGCCGAAGGCCAGGGCGACTCCGGTCCAGCCGGTTTCATCTGGCGCCATGACCACCAAACTACCCTGACCGGCCTTGCCTGCGAAATAGAAACAGAGCCCTGCCAGCAGGCCCGCGATGATCGCGAGCTTCAGGCTGACGGCAGCCTGTTCCATCCGCTCCATCGCGGAGAAGCCGCGCAGCCAGCCAACCGCGAGGATCAGGATCATCGCAGCGCTGGTGACCAGCTTTGCATTCACAGGAGAATTGAACGGCGTCATCTTCACGGCGAAGGCGCCAAACAGGTTCAGGTAATAGGCGACTGAGATGCAGTAGGCGAAGGACAGCGCCCAGGAGGCGAAATACTCGGCCCGCCGCTCCGAGGCCGATCGGTTGGGATGCCGGTCAATGTTCGCAATATTGAAGCGGATGGCTGCGCCAAAAGCGTAGGCCGCCATGCACAGCAGCAACATCACCATCGGCGCATACTTGCCATAGGAATGGGACAGGATCGGCCCCAGCACGAGGAAGCCGCTGCCGATAATCGAGGCGAGCGGCGTGACGGTCGCGCGCCAGGCCCGGTGATCGCGCACGCGCGGCCTCATCAGCAAGCCGAGAATGCCGAGCGTGATAATGCTGATGAGGATTTCCTGCAGCAAGCCGGCGGGTTCCTTCAATCTCCGGAACAGAATGGATGAGACTGCGCCGGGTTCCGTTTACTGGCCCGTTCCGGCTGCAGTCTATACCACGGTTCCGAACAGGTGACCGATGACGCCGGTGACGACCATCGCCGCAACACCCCAGAAGACGACGCGGGCAGAGGCGCGTAGCTTGCTGGCGCCGCCCGCCCTTGCGGAGAGCGCACCAAGCACGGCGAGACTGACCAGCGAGACGGCTGCCACAACCGGTGTGATCTGGCCAGCTGGCGCGGCAACCGCGGCAAAGATCGGCAGGGCGGCACCGACAGTAAAACTGGCCGCAGAGCTGAATGCCGCCTGCACGGGCCGGGCCGCGACCGCGTCGCTCATGCCGAGTTCGTCGCGCGCATGCGCTTCCAGTGCGTCATGCTCGGTCAGCTGGCGGGCGACTTCGCGGGCCGTTTCCGGGGTTAGGCCGCGCTTCAGATAGATATCGGTCAGCTCCTCCAGTTCCGCCTCCGGATGGCTTTTCAGGGCTGCCCGTTCGACTGCGAGGTCTGCTTTCTCGAGGTCGGCCTGAGAGGAGACGGACACATACTCGCCCGCCGCCATCGACATTGCGCCGGCCACCAGACCTGCCAGACCGGCCGTCAGGATGGCGCCGGTCGACGCCTCTGCTGAAGCAACGCCGATGACGAGGCCTGCGGTCGACAGGATGCCGTCATTCGCCCCGAGCACTGCCGCACGCAGCCAACCAACCCGCTGGAAATAGTGGTGTTCGGTGTGGATGTAGGACTCGTCGGAATGTGGAGGAGATTCTGCCATGTGCCTATCCTGCGCAATAAATCATGCGTGGCCAAGTCGGTGCCGATGGTCAAGCGCGCAAATTGCCCTGCGGTCGGCAAGACTGACCCGCTTTTCCTTGCACGATCCGGCGGCGGCGTTTAGGCGTTGAGACGCAAGGATATCCGGAGGGACACACATGCTCATCACGCTTGGCATTATCGTTGCCGTCATCGGCTTTATCATCCTTATCTATAACGGACTGGTGATGAAGCGGCAGCGGGTCAACCAGGCCTTTGCCGATGTGGATGTCCAGCTGAAGCAGCGCCAGAACCTGATCCCGAACCTCGTGGAAACGGTGAAAGGTTATGCCAAGCATGAGCAGGAAACCTTCCAGCAGGTGATCGAGGCCCGCAATGCCGCGCAGAGCGCCGCGACGCCGGCCGAGATGAGTCAGGCCGAAGGCATGCTGACCGCCTCGCTCGGCAAGCTGTTCGCCCTCGCCGAAGCCTATCCGGACCTGAAGGCCAATCAGAACTTCATCCAGTTGCAGAACGAACTCTCCGCCATCGAGGACAAGCTGGCCGCGGCGCGCCGCTTCTACAATTCGGCTGTTCAGGACTACAACACGTCCCGCGAACAGTTCCCAGGCTCCATCATCGCCGGCATGTTCAACTTCGAATCCCGCGATTTCTTCGATGTCGGCGTCGAAGGCCGCGAAGCCCTCAGCACTCCGCCAGAAGTAAAGTTCTAGCCGGTACGTAGATGTGTTAGCTTCCCGGTGAAACGGGAGGTGACCATGAACAGATTTCTCAAAGCGGCGGCAGTCCTGACTGTCGCCGCCTTTGCATCCGGCTGCGCCGCCGGCCCCAGCAGCGGCAGCTGGAGCGCGTCGAGCTGGAACGGGCTGGCACCGCAGAATGTCTATGGCGGCAATTACCAGTTCTATGCTGCGCCGGCCGAAGGCCAGGGCTTCAAGCTGAAATTCACGGTGAAGACTGACGGGAATTTCAACATCGCCAGCGCCGGCCCGCCCGCCGAGGCGGATCTTGAAGCCGCCGCCAAGGCCGCCGCGCCGGAAGGCTGTACGCTAGCCTCCATCGAGCGCACCGCGGATGGCGGCGCGGTTGCGGACTATGATTGCGGCGAGGCGGCGCAATGATCGTCAAAGTCTCGACCTATCTGATGTTCACGGGACAGGCCGCCGAGGCGCTCGCACTCTACACGGAGGTTTTTCCGGAGAGCGAGTCCAGCGTGCGTGACGGCCCGGTCTATATGGCCGACTGGCGGCTGGCCGGGCATGATGTCATGCTGGTGGACAGCCCGCCGGTCCATGATTTTACGTTCACGCCATCGACCTCCCTGTTCGTGGATTTCGACGATGCCGCAGCGCTGGACGCGACCTTCGCCAAACTCTCAGACGGAGGATCGGTGATGATGCCAGTCGATAATTACGGCTTCAGCCAGCGTTTCGGCTGGGTCGCAGACCGTTTCGGTGTCAACTGGCAGCTGAACCAGCCCTGAGACAAGCACGCGCGACGCCCGTGAAGGCGCTTTGTAGGGGGACTGAGTTTTCAGGCGATGGCTGCGTGTCAGGTTTCCGGCAATGGGAAATTGATGGCACAGGCTGGCGCGATGCGGCGGATGGCAGGCGCAACGCCGGCATCGCGGGGCTCGCTGAACTGGGTGGTGTAGCCGGGCGCAGCTGCGCGGCCATCGCAGGCTGCAGCGAGGCGGTCATTGAGATGCTTTCGCGGTATCAGCCACTCACGCGCTGCCTTGTCCTCCGGCCTGAAGTGAATGCAAGTCAGGAACACGCGTCCGTTCGGGGTGATGCTCCAGCGATAGGTCGTGTCCTTCCCATAGGCGGCCCGCACCGCTGCGCCGAGCAGCCGGAGCTGGAACCAGACGAGCGGCCAGAAGATGACAAGGTGCGGCGGGAAGCCTTCGGGTGGATGAAAGAGCGACATGGCGCACAATATACATCCGAATACGGAGGTGTCGGATGGGTTTGTTTTCGCGGCAATGATTGTTGCAGGTTTGGGCGCGTCAGGTGGTGGATAGCTTTCCACATGCATCATCCCCGGCTGCGCAGCGGTCTGGGGACCCATCTCCTGACGATGCCTCGGGTACGTCATGGAATGACGCACATGCCGCGTCTTTCAGAGATGGGCGCCCAGATGGCTTTCAACCATCGGGCGTGACGTGGGTGGGGAATGATCAACAGAGGGCAAAATCCGGCTGCGCCATGACCACGCATGATCAATCATGATCATAACAGACTATAGGTGACTATGCCGGACTACAGCGCGCCGAACCACGGCACCAGCCGATCGATCGCTTCCTCGATCTGTGGCGTCGAGAGGGCGAAGGAAAAGCGCATGAAATGCTTGCCGTCGACGGGGTCGAAGTCGACGCCGGGCGCGGTGGCCACGCCAGTGTCTTCCAGCAGCTTAAGGCAGAAGGCGAGGCTGTCGTCGGTGAAGCGGGACACATCCGCATAGATGTAGAAGGCACCGTCCGGCGGGGCGATCTTTTCGAGGCCGAGCTTCGGCAGCGCCTCCAGCATCAGTTCGCGGTTGCGGCGGTAGACTTCGACATGGCCTTCCAGTTCCTCGCGCGCGTCCATGGCGGCGAGGCCAGCATGCTGCGACAGGGACGGGGCGGTGAGGAAGAGGTTGCCGATATAGGCGCCGGTACGCCGCGCCATGTCCGGCGGGGAAACCAGCCAGCCAAGCCGCCACGGCGCCATGGAGAAGTATTTCGAGAAACTGTTCACAATGTAGGTGTCCGACGCATATTCCAGCATGGAATGGATCTCCGGTCCGAAGGACAGGCCGTGATAGATCTCGTCGGAAATGATGCGGATGCCCTTGGCCTTTGCCACTTCTGCGATGGCGGCCAGTTCGGAGGCCGGAATGATCGTGCCGGTGGGATTGGCGGGGCTGGCGATGATGACGCCTTGCGGCGCCGGGTCCAGCGTATCGAGCGCGGCCGCGGAGATCTGGTAGCGCGTGTCTTCCCCGCAAGGGATCTCAATGCCTTCAAAATTCAGGGCACGGACCGTGTTGCGGTAGGCCACATAACCGGGCCGGGCAAAGGCGATTCGGTCGCCAGGCGAGAAGGCCGTGGCGAGCGCCAGCACCAGCGCAGGCGAGGCGCCGCAGGTAATGGCGAGGCGCCCGGGCGTGATGTCGACGCCATACATATCCTTGTAATGCTGGCAGATGCGGGCCTTCAGCGGCTGGCTTTCCCAATAGCCCATTGGGTCTGTGTCCAGCACTTCATGGCTGCGCGCGATGGCAGCCTTCGGCGCGGGCGTTGAGGGTTGGCCGAACTCCATATGCAGGATGCTGCGGCCTTCTTCCTTCAGCTCATGCGCGCGTTTGGAAATCGTGATCGCGCGGAACGGATCGATGTCTTGTCCCATGGGAGACCTGTTTCGTGTTGGATTACTTGGCGATGAGAGACGGAAGCCAGGTGGCGAGGCCGGGCACGGTGGCGACCAGTGCGATCAGGAGCAGCTGCAGCATGATGAACGGCACGGCGCCGCGCCAGATCTGCATTGTGCTGACTTCCGGCGGCGCCGCGCCGCGCAGGTAGAAGAGGGCGAAGCCGAAAGGCGGCGTCAGGAAGCTGGTCTGCAGGTTCAGCGCCATCAGGATGGCCAGCCAGACCGGGTCGAAGCCCAGCAGGATCAGCGGCGGGGCGACCAGCGGCACGACGACGAACACGATCTCGATGAAGTCGAGGAAGAAACCGAGCACGAACATGACGATCATGGTCATCAAGAGGGCGCCCCAGCGGCCGCCCGGCATGGCGTGCAGCACGTCCTTGACGATGTCGTCGCCGCCGAAGCCGCGGAAGACGAGGCTGAACAGCGAGGCGCCGATCAGGATCAGGAACACCATCGACGTAATGTGCGTGGCGCTCTTCAGCGCTGGCATCAGCTGCCGCACGCGGCGCAGCACCAGCAGGCCCGAACCGATGGCGGCGAAGAAGATCAGGCTGGCGATGAGCGTGACGATGATGCCGGCCAGGCTCGCGGTGCTCATGTCCTCCACGCCGAGGCGAAGGTCCATCGTGTTGCGCACGATGAGGACGAGGATCAGGCTGATGAGGCCGGCCATGATGACTGGGGTGAGGCGGCTGCTGGTCTCACGCGAGAGGCGCAGGCCTGCCAGGAGGATGGCGCCGGCCGCGCCGATGGCGGCGGCTTCCGTCGGCGGCGCGACACCGCCGAGAATGGCGCCGAGCACCGCGAAGATGAGCGCCAGCGGGGCGCCGAAGCCGAAGGCGACTTCCTTGAGGGTGAGCGGCGCGGTGTCCTCGTCCACCGTCACCGCCGGACAGCGCGCGGGGCGCATCACGGCGTTGAAAGCGATCCAGGCAAGGTAGAGCCCGACCAGCATGAGGCCGGGGATCAGCGCGCCGGCGAAGAGGTCTCCCACCGAGACGACGAGCGACTTGCCGCCGCTCGACAGGCTGGCCTGGCTGGCCGCGTTGGAGACTGCGTCAGCCAGCAGGATCAGCACAATGGACGGTGGGATGATCTGGCCCAGCGTGCCAGAGGCCGCGATGGTGCCGGAGGCGAGGCGCGGATCATAGCCCTGTTTCAGCATGGACGGCAGGGCGATCAGCGTCATGGTGATGACGGTCGCGCCGACAATGCCTGTGGAAGCCGCCAGCAGCGCGCCAACCAGCACGACCGCATAGCCGAGGCCGCCATTCAGCTTGCCTAGCAGGCGGCTGGCGATGTGCAGCAGGTCTTCGGCCACGCGCGAGCGTTCGAGGATCACGCCCATCAGCACGAACAGGGGCACGGCAATCAGCGTCGTGTTCTGCATGATCGAGCCGCCTTGTATGCGGCTGGGCAGGGAGCGTAGCATGGGTTCCGGGAAGACGCCGAGGCCGATGCCGATCAGCGCATAGATCAGCGCGACGCCGCCAAGCGTCAGCGCCACGGAATAGCCCATCAGCAGCGCGCCGATGGCACTGGCGAACATGAGCAGGGCGAGGATGATCTCAAGCTCCATGAGCGCTCTCCGTCTCGGAGGTGGCCGGAACTTCGTTCTCCAGCTTGCCGGTCAGGCGCAGCGCTGCCTTCAGCGCTTCCGACAGGCCCTGGCCCAGCATCAGCACGGCGAAGGCCGGGACCAGCGTCTTGAAGAGATAAAGGAAGGGCAGGCCATCGGACTCAGTGGAGCCTTCAAACAGCGACCATGCGCGGGCGAGGCCCTGCTCGCCGGTCGTCAGGATACGGATACAGATCGGGAAGAGGAAGAAATAGATGCCGGCCAGTTCGATCCAGTTGCGGCCATCGGCGCCGAAGCGCGGGCGCAGGATGTCGACGCGCACATGCCCGTCATCGCGCAGGGTTGCGGCAGAGCCCAGCATGAACATCGCGGCGAAGGCGTAGATCACCAGCTCGTTCAGCCAGGTGAAGCTGATGCCATAGGTGTATCTCAGCACGACCACAGACAGCTGGAACAGGACCAGCAGCAAGGCGCTGGCAATTGCCCCGCCGAGGGCCACACCGCTGATCGCATCAATCAGGCCGCTGACGCGTTTCGAAATGCCTTCGACCAGGTTGGGCAGGACGAGGGTGATGAGCGGCAGCAGGAAGAGGGGCAGCAGCGCAATGCCCGCCCATTTCAGGATTGTGCCGATATGAAGGAAGAAAGCCGGATCCATGACGGGGCGACCCGCTATTTGTTCGCGTCGCGGGCGGCGTAATAGGCGCCGTCCGAAATGGTGGACCAGCCGCGCATCAGCTTCAGCGATTTCTCGAAGCTGTCATAGATGCGCTTCTCGATCCCGTCCTTGCCGGAGTCTGCCCGCACGTCCCACGCCGCTTCGGCCATGGCGGAAACAACTTCCGGCGGGAAGCTGCGCAGCTGCACGTTATGTTCGCGCAGCAGCAGGTCGAGATGGACGGCATTCTGATAGGTGAACTCGCCGACCGCTGTGTGGTTCACGCTTTCACAGGCCGCTTTGACGACAGCCTGTTCCCCAGGGGAGAAACTGTCCCAGACGCGGCGGTTGATGCCGCAGGCGAGGCTGGAGCCTGGCTCGTGGAAGCCAGGGCCGTAATAATAGGGCGCCTCGCGGTGGAAGCCGAGATAATAGTCGTTCCACGGGCCGACCCATTCGGTCGCGTCGATCGCGCCGGTCTGCAGCGACTGGTAGATCTCCCCGCCCGGAATGGCGATGGACGAGCCGCCGAGCGCACGCAGCACGTCGCCGCCCTGACCCGGAATGCGCATCTTGAGGCCGACGAGATCGTCGAGGCTGTTGATCTCCTTGCGGAACCAGCCGCCCATCTGGTGGCCGGAGTTTGCCGCCTGGAAGGCTTTCACACCGAACTGGCCGGACAGCTCGTCCCAGAGCTCCTGTCCGCCGCCGAAATCGATCCAGCCCATGATCTCCTGCGCCGTCATGCCGAAGGGCACTGCGGTGAAGAAAGGATAGGCTGTGGATTTGGCCGTCCAGTAATATTCCGCGCCGTGATACATGTCGGCCGAGCCGTTTGCGACTGCGTCGAAACATTCGAAGGCAGGCACGAGTTCGCCTGCGGCAAAGACCTTCACCTCAATCACGCCATCTGTCTCGGCCATGATGCGGCGGGCGACGCGCTCTGCGGCTTCGCCAAGGCCCGGCAGGCCCTTCGGCCAGGTGGTGACCATGTTCAGCTTGCGCCGGTTGCGGCTGATGGCCGGGGTGCCGGCGAGCGGCGTTGTGCTGGGATTGGCAAAGGCGGCTGCTGCGCCGCCAAGACCGAGTACGCCCGCGCCAACGAGGTTACGTCTGTTGATCATGCGTTTCCTTCCCCATTACCCGTTAGGGTGCCCCGGACCCGGTCTCTCACGGACCTCATTCGTCGTCGCGGAGCAGCCTCCAGCGGTCTCCGTCGAGCACCTCGAGCGGTTTGTAACGGCGCTTGTAATCCATTTTCGGGCTGCCCTTGACCCAATAGCCCAGATACACGTGCGGCAGGCCGAGGTCCTGCGCGAGCCGGATATGGTCAAGGATCATGAAGTGGCCGAGTCCGCGGCCCTCCTGATCCGGGTCGAAGAAGGTGTAGACCATCGAGAAGCCGTCGCGCAGCACATCGGTGATCGAACAGGCGACCAGCAAGGCGTCTTCCTCTGGCCCGTCGCGATATTCGAAGATATGGCTTTTCACCGGACTGCCGCCGACCATGGCCGCATAGTCGCGATAGGACATTTCCGACATGCCGCCGCCCTCATGACGGGTCTGCACATAGGATTTCAGCAGGGCGTATTGCTCCCGCGTCGGTTCAGCGGGGACTTCGCGGCGCACGAGGCCACCATTGCGCTGCATGGCGCGCCGGTCATTGCGGGACGGGATGAAATCCCGCGTCGGTACCCGCACACTGCGGCAGGCATTGCAGCGCGGGCAGGCCGGCCGGTAAGCGATGGACTGGCTGCGCCGGAAACCCGACTGGCTGAGCAGATTGTGGACCAGATCTGATTCGGTGATCGAGAGATTCGTGAACGCCTTGCGCTCTTTGCGGCCCGGCAGATACGGACAAGGGCTGGGATTCGTTACGTAAAAACGCAACGAACGCTCCAGACCGGGGGGCAGGATCTTCGAGTCCGTAAATTTCATGCTTTAGACACTACACTTACAGATCGAACCGCCAAGGGGCGAAGAGCGTAAACACGCACCAAAGCACAAAAACGAGCGGTCCGCCGAAGCGTACGAAGTCCCCGAAGCGGTAATGACCGGGACCCATGACCAGCATGTTCGTCTGATAGGCGATCGGCGTCGCGAAACTGCAATTGGCACCGTAAATGACCGCCAGCAGGAAAGGTAGCGGGTCGGAGACGTTCAACTCATGCGCCGCGGAGAGGGCAATTGGCGAGAACAGAATGGCCGTGGCGGCGTTCGAGAGCAAATTGGTCAGGATCGCGACGGCCAGGAACAGGGCCGACAGAACGGCCAGCGTGCCGAAGGGTGACGCGACATTGACCACGGCATGGGCAATGAAGGAGGCCGCGCCGGTTTTCTCCAGCGCCATGCCCATGGCGAGCGCAGCGCCGATAACGAGGAAGATGCGCAGGTCCAGCGACCGGCTGGCCTGCCGGTAGTTCAGGCAGCCTGTGACCAGCATGGCCACGGCGCTGAGCACTGATGCATGCAGGATCGAGAGGATGCCGGAGGCAGCAGAAATGACAAGCGCGAGCGAGATCACCCGCGCGGCAAGGGCCTTGGTGGTCAGCGGGATTTCGGTCTGTGACCATTCCAGCAGGATCAGGTCACGGCTCTGGCGCAGTTCCAGGAAGGCATCCGGCGGGCCGCACAGCAGCAGCGTGTCACCCGATTCCAAGCGGATCTCGCCTAGCTTGGTGCGGATCATGCGGCTGCGGCGCTGGATGCCCAGCGTCACGGCGCGGGTCAGGCGGCGGAAGCCCAGCATCTCGACCGTCCGGCCGACCATGCGCGAGCCGGGGGCGATGACCGCCTCGGTCAGCGACAGGCGGCGCGGGCGGCCGCTTTCGTCCATGTCGCCGCCGGCAGACTGCCAGACCTGTTGCAGGAAGTCCGGCTGGCGGGCGAGGACATTCTGAAGTGCCGCGCGCGTTGCGGCCACGATGACAAGGTCGCCGGGGCGCAGCTTGATGTCCTCGTAGGGTGGCAGAAAAGCACGCTCGCCGCGCTGGATCATGCGTACGGTCATGTCGGGCAGGTCGGTGAACATGCCGGCGACGGGCTTCTTGCCTTCCAGGAAGTGGCCCTGCGTGACTTCGATCTGGGTCAGGAACTGCTTTGACGAGGTCGGTGCGATGTCTTCCGTCAGGCCCTCGCGGACCGGCAGCAGGAAGCGCGAGAAGACCAGGAGATAGATCATGCCCGCGACGGCCAGGACGAGGCCCATCGGTGACTGTTCGAAAAAGCCAAGCTGGCGGCCCTCGATCCGGTCAAAGGCTTCGGCGGCCAGCAGGTTGGTCGAGGTGCCGATCAGCGTTGTCATTCCGGCGAAGATCGAAATGAAGCTGAGCGGCATCATCAGTTTCGAGGCCGAGGACTTCATCCGGTGGGCGATGGCGCTCATCACCGGCAGGAACATGATCACGATCGGCGTATTGTTGACGAAGGCGCTGATCCCGAACACGGCGAGAAAGGCGAGCAGAAGCGTCATCCGCGGGCGCCGGTCATAGCCGGACAGCAGCGCCTTGGTCGGGCCTTCAAGGGCGCCGGTCTGGAACAGGCCCTGGCCGACGACCAGCAGGGCCATGATGGTGATCAGGGCCGGATTGCCGAACCCGGAGAGCAGGTCCTGCGCGCTGATCGGGGTGCCGTCTTCGCCATGCGCACCGGGCAGGGTGAACAGGACCAGCAGCGCCGCAATCACGCAGACGGAGACCAGCTCCATCGACCAGCGGTCCAGCATGTAGAAACAAATGGCAGCCAGGACGACGCCAAGGCTCGCCCACATGGTCCAATGTGTCAGGAATTCTGCGAGCATCAGGGCTCCGGGACTTTCTGGTATGGCCCCCGGAAACCGGAGGGCGTTAACCCTCTACTTGGACCAGTATGCTGACCCGCCGGTTAACGGGCAAGTGGGGCTGAGCCGGGATGAGTGGCCGAGTATCGGCCAGACCGGCCACACCGCGAATACGTTCCGCCGCGACACCTGCGGCCTCGAAGATGCGCCGGGCCTCGTTCGCCCGGTCCGAAGACAGCTCCCAGTTGGAGTATCCGGGGGTCAGGCTCGGGAAGGCGTCGGTATGGCCTTCAAGGACAAGTGTACCCGTCGTACCGGCCAGTGCGGCCGCCGCATCGCGGGCAAGGGTTAGGCCGGATTCGGTGAAGCGGCCATCGGCGCGGTCGAACAGCGGACGCTCTGCCGTGTCGACGAGGTCAATGCGGATGCCGTCTGCCTCTTTTGCCAGCACCACGCTGGCGCCTGCCGCAACAAGCGCCGGATTTTCGCTGAGCGCGCTGAACACGCGATCCGCTGCCGAGGGGCCGGATTGTACTGAGACGGCGGTGGCGGCGTCCGGTGTACGATTATGGAAATAGTCGGCAATCTCGGCGCGGTCGTCGGCGGACACGCCGCTGACCAGCCACATGAGAAGGAAAAACGCCATGAGCGCGGTCAGGAAGTCGGCATAGGCCATCTTCCAGGTGCCTGCCTTTCGGGCGGGCGCAACGGGCATTCTGCCCGCGCCTTGTGAAGAGTAAGTGGCATAAGCCATCTGCTCGCTCGAACCCTCTCCTTCTGAGTGGTCTGCTTGTATTAGCAGGCCTTGGTGAAGGTCAGGTCACGCCAGACGGTGGGATTTCGATGAAATTCGATCTATCTGGTACGGGCGTAATTGGAGAATCGATATGGCACGCACGGCATTTCTTGGCCTCGGAGTGATGGGGTTTCACATGGCGGGCCATCTCGCCGCGAAGGGGCACGAGGTCGTGGTGTGGAACCGGACCCATACCAAGGCCGAGAACTGGGCGACCCAGCACAAGGGCGAAGTGGCCAAGGACCCGGCCTCTGCGGCCTTCGGCGCTGAATGCGTCCTGCTGTGCCTGGGCGACGATCCGGACGTGGCCGAAGTCTTTGCCGCGCTGGAGCCGAGCGTGGCGGCCGGCATGGTGATCGTCGATCACACGACCGCCTCGGCAGACCTTGCGCGCGATCTCTATGCCCGCTGCAAGGCGAAGGGCGCGCATTTCCTGGATGCCCCGATCTCCGGCGGGGAAGCCGGCGCGCGCAACGGCGCCCTGACCATCATGTGCGGCGGCGACGACCCGACCTTCGAACAGGCCCAGCCCATCATGGCGGCCTATGGCAAGCGGATGACCCATATCGGCTGCGCCGGGTCCGGCCAGCTGGCCAAGTCCGTCAACCAGATCTGCATCGCCGGCATCGTGCAGGGCCTCGCCGAAGGCCTGCACTTCGCGGAGAAAGCCGGGCTGGATGTCGCGGCCGTGATCGAGGCGATCAGCGGCGGCGCGGCGCAGAGCTGGCAGATGGAGAACCGCTGGAAGACGATGGTAGATGATCATTACACGCACGGGTTTGCCGTCGACTGGATGCGCAAGGATTTGCGCATCACGCTGGAAGCGGCCCGCGACAATGGTGCGACGCTGCCGGTGACCGCACTGGTCGACCAGTATTATGCCGACGTGCAGGCCATGGGCGGCAATCGCTGGGATACGTCCAGCCTGCTGGCCCGGCTGAAGCGATGAGACGGCTCGGGTGAGGCGGCTTGATATTCATCTGAGGGCGGATGAACGCCTTGATGTGGTGCTCCGGGCGGTGAAAGCGTCCGAGCCTGTTGACTATTATGTGCTCGAAACGGAGCAGAAGGATCGCAGGCTGGTTTCCGTCTTCGTCCGGGAAGGCGTGGAACAAACGCTGATGGACAATGTCCAGTCCGCCCTGGAAGGGGCGAATGGCTGGCGTATCTCCATCCTTCCCATCGAGGCGACGGCCCCGAAGCTGGAAGAGCCGAAACCCGGCAAGGAGGCGAAATCAACACAGGCGACGCGCGAGGAAATCTATTCCGACGTGGCAAGCGGTGCGCGCTTTGACCGGAATTTCTTCATCATGGTGGTGCTCTCCACCATCGTGGCGGCAATCGGCCTGAACTCCGATGGGGTGGCAGCCGTGATCGGCGCAATGGTGATTGCGCCGCTGCTTGGACCTGTGCTCGGTTTTTCAATGGGCGCGGCGCTTGGCGACTTTGCGATGCTGAAGCGGGCGACGGTGACGCTTGCAGCCGGCATAGGCACGGCGCTTGCCTGTTCGCTGCTCCTGTCGTTCCTGCTGCCGATTGACCTGCAGAGCCATGAGCTGATGTCGCGCGCGGAGGTCCGTCTCGACGGACTGGCGCTTGCCATGGCGGCGGGCGGAGCGGCGGCGCTTTCGCTGACGCGTAGCCAGTCTGCTGCGCTGGTGGGTGTCATGGTCGCAGCAGCC
The DNA here is from genome assembly GCF_003263315.1 of Hyphomonas sp. GM-8P. Taxonomy (NCBI): domain Bacteria; kingdom Pseudomonadati; phylum Pseudomonadota; class Alphaproteobacteria; order Hyphomonadales; family Hyphomonadaceae; genus Hyphomonas; species Hyphomonas sp. GM-8P. Next base: position 53,384 of record NZ_AWFE01000046.1, on the reverse strand, counting down.
TTGCTGCCGCCGGGCGCAGCCGTTGGCCTGTTCATGGGGGCAGGCGAGTGGGCGCTGGCCCTGCGTGCCTGCCTGCTGTTGGCACTGAACGTGGCGGCGCTGATCCTTTCGGCGCTGATCGTTTTCCGGTTGCGCCGCATCCGGCCGCGCTCGTGGATCGAACAGAAGAATGCCAACCGGGCTGTCCTGCTGAATGCCCTTTTGTCGGGCTTTGTGCTGATCGTCTCCGTCGCGCTGATACTTTATCTTGATCTCGGGAACAAAGTATCGATCGGGTAGTGCGAAACAGACAGGCGCAGAGACTCAGATGAATGATCCAGCCCGATTCCGCTCGCGGATTGCGACGGAATACGATATTCCCGCGATCACTGAGCTGATGCGCGCCTCCATCGCAGTCAACATGCGGGCGTTCCTGTCCGAACCGGAAATCAAGGCCGCGCAGGAGACAATGGGTGTCGACCGCAGCCTGATTTCAGACGGGACCTATTTCGTCATTGAAACCGATGTGGACGGCGAAACGGTCATGGTCGCCTGCGGCGGCTGGGGCAAGCGGCGGACGCTGTATGGCGGCGACCACTCACCTGGGCGGGACGACAGGCTCTCCAATCCGGCAACCGATGCAGCGCGAATCCGCGCCATGTACACCCATCCGGACTGGATCCGTCAGGGCCTTGGAACATTGCTGCTGGAACGGGGAGAGGGCGCGGCCCGGAATGCAGGTTTTAAGACAATCGAGCTGGGTTCCACTGTCCCTGGCCGCCCGCTCTATGAGGCCCGCGGCTACGAGGCTTACCATATCGAACACCACACCGGTGCAAACGGAGAGCGGAATACCGTGATCCACATGCGCAAGCTGCTGTAAGCAGGCGGGGCGGGCGGGTTTACATCCGGGCCTGAACTTCTAGGTTGGGGGGTGAGACCCCCAAAGCACCCGCGAGAGCGACGCGGCCTTTGATGACCCACACACCCGAAAAGATTGGAATTATCATGACGCAAGTCAAAAACGGCGACACCGTGAGCATCCACTATACCGGGACGCTGAACGACGGCACGACCTTCGACAGCTCCGAAGGACGCGATCCGCTGGCCTTCCAGGTCGGTTCCGGACAGATCATCCCCGGTCTCGACACGGCCCTTCCGGGCATGGCTGTCGGCGACAAGAAAACCGTCAACGTTCCGTGCGATCAGGCTTACGGCCCGGTCAATCCAGACATGCGCCAGCAAGTGCAGCGCACCGAAATCCCGGCGGAGATCCCGACCGAAGTCGGCACACGTCTCCAGATGCAGGCGCAGAACGGCCAGGTCATCCCGGTTGTTGTCGTGGACGCCAACGAAGCCACGGTGACCCTGGATGCCAACCACCCGCTGGCCGGTCAGGACCTGACCTTTGCCATCGAACTGGTCGACATCAAACCGGCCGCCTGAGGCTCTACAGGCCGTCCTTTTTCGCCTTCCACAGGAAGAGGACGGCCAGGACCACGCTGACGATGGGCAGCAGGATGCCAAATTCGTCGATATAAAAAAGCGTCTTCTCGCCATGCGCCGTCAGCGGGGTGTAGATCCGCTGCAGGAACAGATTGTGGCTCGCGTGCAGGATCGCCGCGGGCCACAGGCTTTTTGAGCGGAAGGTGATCCAGGCATAGACGATGCCCATCGGCATCACCGAAAGGGTGAACAGGATCGTCTGCAGCACCTGGTTTCCCTCGCCGGCATTGTAATCCGTAAACAGAATGCCTGGCCAGTGCCACAGCGACCAGATCAGGCCTGACAGCAGGCCGACCGCCCAGAAGGGCATGATCTTGCGTATCTCCCAGATCATGAAGCCGCGCCAGCCGATCTCTTCACCGAGCGCCCGTGACATGGAGGCCGCCATGCCGAGTGTGCCGGTCATCAGGATGCCGCCGGCCGCGGCAAGGGCGCCCGGGGGTTCGCTGGCGCTGACGAAGCTGGCAAAACTGGCCAGTGCCTCAGGATCGCCAAAGCCGCTGCCGCCGAGACCGAGCAGCCAGACGGGCAGGTACATGGCGAGGCCGTAACCAATCGGCAGGACGTAAGCCAGCCAGTTCCATTTCCATTCCCCCCAGCCCCAGGGCAGGCTCGCCACCGGACGTCTCAGGATCAGGCAGGTGAGCGCGGCCGCAATTCCGGGAGACCACATGATGCCCGTGACGCTGAGCAGGTTCATGGCCCCCTGCGTGATCATGATGGCGTAGAAGACGCAGCTGATTGCCAGCATCAGCAGGAGGAACAGCCCGAAAGCCTTCCACGCTGCGGACTTCTCATCCGATGTTGTCGCCGCTGCAGAATTCATCACTCGCCCCCTCTGGCCTTAAAGCGTGAGGGCTAGCATGACGCCTCAGCGCATGGGAAGGTCCATGAATTCCAGGGAGCGCTCCATAACAACCGTGCCGAGATGCTCGCCGTACATGCGTACGGCGTATTCGAACATCGGGGTGCCGATTTCGTTATAGCCCACGCCGCAATTGCCCGTGGCGGACAGGCCTGCCTTCAGCATCAGGCTGGCCATTACGGTGGTGGCTTCGTTTTTCTTCTCCTGCAAGGCCAGCAGCATCAGCTGCTTCATCTGGTCGACATCGTTCTCCGTCGAGTGCCGGATCATGCAGCTGCCGATCTGTTCGGCACGCGATTCGGCAAGCGCCGGGGTGGCGGTGAAGGAAATGGCGGCGGCAAGACAAAGACTACGGATCATCCGGGGCTCCTGAGCTGATCTACGCATATGCCGGGGCGTACGCGCAGATCGTGTCAGGATTTGGATGCGGCAGGCCACATGAACAGTATCTGAAGCAGCGGAGCTGATCAGGTTACGGATTGTTCATCCCCGGGCGGCGGATTACTCCGCCGGAACGGCCGTGAACTCTTCTTTCCAGGCCGTCATTTCTTCGCGGTTGTCATGGTCCCATGGGTGGAAGCCCGGCTTGAACCAAGACAGCCAGATTTTCCAACCCTTGCCGAACAGGGACGGCTTCTTCCACAGGAAGGCCTTTATGGCGCGGTCGGCCTCTTCCTGCGAATAGCCATCGGCTTTCAACAGGTCAGCGGCATAGCCGGCAATATTGTTCGTGAAATTGCTGGTGATGATCAGCATGGACATACAGCGGCGGTAATAGCGCTTCAGCGGCGACCAGTCTTTCGTCGCTTCAAGGAAGACGTCATAGGCGACGGCCTTGTGCTCTGTCTCTTCCATGGCGTGCCAACGCCACAGCTGTTCCAGCGCCGGGTCGGTCTTGCTGAACAGCTGGCCGTAATCGGTTTCCAGGTCCATCATCAGGTCCGCCATCATGGCGGTGAAGTGTTCGAGGCAGATCGTTGCCATCAGCATACGGAACCGACCACCATCATAGGCGAACTTCACTTTCTCGCGGATCTTCGCCTCGATGGCGTCCACTGGATATTTCGTCCGGTCGATCTTGTTGTTCAGCAGGTGGTGCTCGCGCGAGTGGATGGCTTCCTGGCGGATGAAGTCTTTCACATCCTGTTCCAGCTTGCCGGAGACTTCGTTCTTGTAGGCCTTCACCGCGTCAATGAACATGCGCTCGCCATCCGGAAAGGTCAGCGACATGGCATTGAAGACCGCCGTGGCGACCGGATCACCATCCAGCCAGGGGCCATTGTCGGCGGCGGCCATGTCAAAATGCAGGTCGCGGGGCAGAATCGTTACATCTTCAGGCGTGCGCTTGGTCGTCATGGTGCTAGGAACCTTGAGGAAATATCTGGACAACAGTCTTATGCTGACAAATAACACTACTGACAAAAATGTCAATAAAGAGTAACGACACCCCGAGAATCCGGCGCAGTCCGGAAGAGTCCCGCGCCAATATTCTGGCAGCAGCGGAGCAGCTGTTGGTGGAGCAGGGGCCGCAATTGCTGCGCCTGGCAGATGTGGCCAAGGCGGCCGGCGTCGCCAATGCGACCGTGCTGCACCATTTCGGCTCCATCAGCGCCGTTCACACTGCCCTGATGGAGCGGATGATCGGCGACCTCGTCGACAGCATCATGGCGATCGAGATCCCGGCCGACGCGCCGGTGGAGGCCCGCGCCGTCGGCCTGAAAACGCTGTTCGATGCGCTGGAGACGCCGGGCGCTGCACGCCTAGCGGCCTGGCTGGAACTGACGGATGAGACGAGCCGCCTCACCGTCGTGCGCGAAGCCGTTCAGGAAGTGGCGCAGAAGAAGATCTCGCAGGCCGGCGTGCCGGAGGACGTCGCCGAAGACATGATCCTGCTCAGCGTGACGCTGGCGCTCGGCGTCGGCCTGTTCGGCCCGTCATTGGGAAAGCTGATCGGCAAACCGGAGGGACGGGCACGAGAGCTGACGCTTCAGATGCTGCTCGCGAACTTCCAGCGGCTGGCGGGGTGATGGCTACGCCGGTCAGGAACTGGCCGGGTTGTTACAGGATGCCGGCTGGTCCAGCAGGTCGTCGATGAACACGGAGACCAGCATCGCCTGGCTGCTCACACCCGCTTTTGCGTAAATCTGGCTCAGTTGTGACCGTATCGTCCCCGCGGCCGCGCCGCGAAGCCGTGCGATTTCAGCCACGTCGCATCCCTTGAGGGCGAAGAGCGCAACCTCTTCTTCACCCCGTGTGAGACCCCATTCCCTAAAGCGCAGATCGACATGCTCGGCGAAAGCGCCACGGGCCCGCGATAGTGCTTGCTCCTTCCGGCGCAGATCGCGGGTCAGCTGAACGATATTTCGGGAACTGAGGATCACGCCCGTCAGCAATCCCACGGCGATCACGAACTCCATCGCCAGTTCGAGCCTCAGTCCATTCGTGCCGGCCACGAACCAGTCCTCAAACCCATCGGCGACGAAAAAGGCTGCGGCCACGATCTGCAGTGCCATGAGCGCCACCGGAAGTACAAGCGACCATTCCGGAAGCCGCGACGTGCGGCGGGCATCGCTCTGGGGAGCATTTTTCATAGGACATCCGCTTAATAAGACCGCTTTGAGCGCCTGCTTATGGGCTTCCCGGGGCGACGAATCTAGCAGCGAAGGCGGATGACGATCAACCGAGGAGCCGACGCGTGACCCAAACTGAAAGAGCCGCATTGACCAAAGTGCCCGCAATTACCCTCGGGTTCTGGATCATCAAGATCCTCGCGACGACGTTCGGCGAGACGGCAGGCGACAGCGTCTCGATGTCATGGTTGGGCGAAACCACGGCCAATGCGTCGACGTCATTCTGGCAAAGCGGCTATCTTATCGGAACGGGGATATTCGGCCTCGTCCTGGCGGTTCTGGTGTTGGCACAGATTCGCGTCAGCCGGTTCAACGCATGGCTATACTGGGCGACCATCATCGCCTCGACCACCGCCGGCACAACCATGGCCGATTTTGCCACGCGGTCGATGGGCATCGGTTATCCGGGAGGAGCGATGGTCTTGCTGGCGGCCGTACTGGCCTCGCTGCTGGTCTGGCGCCTGGTGCTGGGCACGGTGTCGGTCAGCTCTGTGCACGAGCCGAGGGCGGAGGTCTTCTACTGGCTGACGATCACCTTTTCACAGACACTCGGCACGGCGCTGGGAGACTGGATTGCGGATGGACCGCTCGGCTATTTGGGCTCTTCGGTCATATTTGGTTCTCTGCTCGTACTGATCGCGCTGGCCTGGTTCCGCACGTCGATCGACCGGGTCGCGCTGTTCTGGGCGGCCTTCATCCTGACGCGTCCCCTCGGGGCGGTCGTGGGCGATTTCCTCGACAAGCCCTACGCGCAGGGCGGGCTTGAGTTGAGCCGCGTGGGGGCGACGCTGGTGCTGGGCGGCGCGATCATCATGCTGATCCTGCTGTTCCGGCAACGCGCGGCACCTGCAGAGGTGCACCAGGTGTAAAACGAGGGCCTGAGGCGGGCGCGCTTATCCCAGCGCTTCCGCCGCCTTTTCTGCGAAGTAGGTGATGATCCCGCTCGCGCCGGCGCGTTTGAAGCACATCAGGGATTCCATGATTACGCGGTCGCCGTCGATCCAGCCGTTCTGTGCGGCGGCCATGATCTGGGCGTATTCGCCAGAGACCTGGTAGGCGAGTGTCGGGACGCCGAAGGTCGAGGAGACGCGGTGCACAATGTCCAGATACGGAAGACCCGGCTTCACCATTACCATGTCGGCGCCTTCGGCGAGGTCGAGCGCGACTTCGCGCAGGGCTTCGTCTGAATTGGCCGGGTCCTGCTGGTAGGTCTTCTTGTCGCCCTGAAGGGACTTCGCCGAGCCAATGGCGTCGCGGTACGGGCCGTAGAAGCCGGAGGCGTATTTCGCAGCGTAGGAGAGGATCATCATATTGGTGAAGCCTTCCTCGTCGAAGGCTTCGCGGATGGCGCCGATACGGCCGTCCATCATGTCCGAAGGGGCGACGACGTCTGCGCCGGCCTTGGCGTGGGCGAGGGCCTGTTTCACGAGGCGCTCCACCGTCGCATCGTTCGGGATGGTGCCGTCCGGGTCCAGCAGGCCGTCATGGCCGTGACTGGTATAGGCGTCCAGCGCGACATCGGTGATCAGGCCGACGCCGGGGGCGGCATCCTTCATCGCACGCAGGGCGCGAGGCACGAGGCCGTCCGGGTCGAGCGCGCCGGTGCCTTCCTCGTCTTTGCCTTCCGGCCCGATATAGGGGAACAGCGCGATCGCCGGGATGCCGAGACGTTCGGCCCGTTTGGCCGTCTTGGCCGCTTCATCGATGCTCAGCCGGTCAATGCCCGGCAGGCTGCCGACGGGCGTGCGGCCTTCGCCATCATGGATGAAGACGGCCCAGACAAGGTCTGCCGGGGTGAGCGTGTTCTCGGCGACAAGGCTGCGGACCCAGGACGACTGGCGCAGGCGCCGCATACGGGTGTTCGGGAAGGATTGAGGAAATTTGGTCATGGCTCAGTGAGTGCGCCAAAATCCGGCGGCTTACAACCAGCCAATCTTACGCACCATGAAACAGCGCTGCGAGACGTCAAGGCTCTCGGCCTGGATCTTCTCGAGCTCCAGCATCCAGTCAGCCATGTCTTTCCGCGGAATCTCGCGGAAGCCCAGCTTGCCATAGAACGGCGCATTCCATGGCACATCCCGAAAAGTAGAAAGTGTGACCTGTTTCAGGCGGCGCTGTTTGGCGATCTGGAACACATGCCGCACCAGGTCTCCGCCCAGCCCCCGGCGACCATGATCGGGGTGCACGCTGATCTGGTCCAGATAGAGCGTTCCGCCGCGCTGGGAGATCAGGGCGAAGCCGGCGGGCGCGCCACCCTGCGTGCTGATTTTCAGCAGGTCGCCTGCCTCGATGGCCTGCAGCATCACGGCTTCCGGCACATGATCCTGCAGCGCATCATTGGTGAGCAGCCCCGTCGGCGCGAACAGTTGTCCAGCCGCAAGGTCCACCTCGATGAGGCGGCCGATATCCTCCCGCAACGCCGGGGCGATATCATAATCGAAGCGGGTCTGTTGCATTGACAATACCGGTGACACGGGGAATTCCCGACTCATTACTTGAGATAGTCAAAAGGTGGAACCCATGAGCGCGTTGTTTTCCGACGAACAATTGATGATTCGCGATATGGCGCGAAAGTTCGCGGAAGAGGAGCTGCTGCCGAATTCCGAGGAATGGGACCAGAACAGCCACTTTCCGGTCGATGTGATCCGCAAGGCGGCGGAACTCGGCTTCGCCAGCATCTATGTAAAGGAAGATGTCGGCGGCGCAGGCCTGACGCGCACCGATGCGGCGCTGATCTTCGAACAGCTGGCCTATGGCGATGTTTCCACGGCGGCCTTCATCTCCATCCACAACATGGCAAGCTGGATGATCGACACGTTCGGCTCCGACGCGCAGCGCCAGGAATGGCTGCCGCGCCTGACCAGCATGGAGCTGATCGCCTCCTACTGCCTGACCGAGCCGGGCGCCGGATCTGACGCCGCCAGCCTCAAGACAAAAGCCGTCCGCGAGAGCGATGAATATGTCATTTCAGGTGCAAAACAATTCATCTCTGGCGCGGGAACCTCGGATATATACGTCCTGATGGCGCGGACGTCCGACGATGGGGCAAAGGGCGTTTCCACCTTCATCATCCCAAAGGATGCGCCGGGCCTCAGCTTCGGCGCCAATGAGCGCAAGATGGGCTGGAAGAGCCAACCGACCCGACAGGTGATCCTCGATGGCGTGCGCGTGCCGGCGGCGAACCGCGTAGGCGAAGAAGGCCACGGCTTCAAATTTGCCATGGCGGGTCTCGACGGCGGGCGCCTGAACATTGCGGCGTCCGCGCTCGGCGGAGCACAGCTCGCGCTCGACAAGGCGCTCGCCTATGCCAAGGAGCGCGAACAGTTCGGCAAGGCGATTGCGGACTTCCAGGCCACCCAGTTCAAGCTGGCCGACATGGAGACCGAACTGCAGGCCGCGCGCGTGATGCTGTACGAAGCCGCCGGACGGCTCGACCGGAAAGACCCGGCTGCCACCCGCTGGTGCGCCATGGCGAAGCGGTTCGTCACCGACACGGCCTTCAACGTCGCGAACAATGCGCTGCAGATCCATGGCGGCTATGGCTATCTCGCCGACTATGGCGTGGAGCGTATCGTCCGTGACCTGAGAGTGCACCAGATCCTCGAAGGTACGAATGAGATCATGCGCGTCATCATCAGCCGGGATATGCTGAAGGACTAGGGCGCGGTGCCAGAAGGTGCGGCAATGATTTTTTCTTATGTACGGCACTTTTTCACGCGAGTAAAAAATAGGCACAGCTCACAAATTGTATCCGCGCCGCATGAAGGCAGAACACCTAACCCGGAATACGAGACCTATAGCGCTTCATGCCTGCGGCAAGCGGCTGAAGCGATTGGCAAAGGCTATAAGAATCCAGAAGCCCTCCGAGAGCTTCTGATATGGACGACCCACAAAGACACTTACCCGGTTGTCATGAAATATTTCCGCCAGCATCTTCACGACCCTAACTTGCTGAGCGCCCTTATAAATATTGCATCGGAAGGTGAGGACGCTGGTGATGCGCCCTGGACCGCCGCTAATATTATCGAAGAGTTTCCTTCCGAGCTTTTAGCGCCGCATGAATCTTCATTGCAGCAACTGAGCGAAGAGGGCTGGACTTACCTCAGTGATCCAGCCAAGCGCGCATTGGCAAAACTCACGCGTTCCAATTAGTCCAGACCTTCTTCCAATACTGCCTCGAACTCGCCGGCCTACACGAATTCCAGGAGTGAAGCCTGACGCGCCGAACCCCAACTGAACATTACAAAAAATTGTGGCCCGCCTGAGTGGCGCAGGCCACGATTTATGCCGTAGTTTCCACCCTGTGGCTGGGGAAGCGCTGATCTGACCGTCAGTGCAGTGTCCACGCTAGCCATGAGGGATCCGTCATGACGGTTGTCCGCGCAACTCTCGCAACCCTGTCCATCCTCGCTTTCGGCGCCTGCGCCAGTCCGCCGCCCAATCTCAACGATGACATGATCATTCCCGGCGAGCGCGTCGGCAATGTCGAGCTCGGCATGTCGCTGGCGGAACTCTTCGCCGTGAAGGGCACGCCGCACAAGACGATCCCCATCGCGGGCACGGGCGCGACAAGCTACAACTATCCCGGCCTGACGGTTGGCGCCGATGACAAGGTCTACTGGATCATCGCGCGAGATGCCCGCTTCCGCACACCAGCCGGCGTCGCCAAAGGCAGTGAGCAGATCTTCGCACGCGGCGTTTACGGCACCCCGAGATGCGTCGTCACGCGCGGCGATGTCACCGTCTATGATTACAACGACGTATATTTCGAAGTCGACAACGACACCGGCAAGGTCAGCCAGATCGGCATTCAGAAAAACACGCAGACCTGCAATGGAAACTAGCGTTCTGTCTGGCAGGTAAGGCTATTGCCCAACCACGTCATTCTTCATGCTGAAGAATGTGAACAGGACTTCCTCTTTTTCCCGTTGCCCGATCAGGTTCTTGTCGAGCGCGACTAGGACATCGTCGAGTACGGCCATGAACTCGTCATTGGAAATGTTCATCCCGCGATGCGTGCCGACCATGTCCTTGCCCTTGTAGACGCTCGGACCGCCGGTGCCAGTGATGAAAAACTCCGCCGCACCTTTGGTCGCCGCGGGAATGTCCGTATTCACATATCGTCTGGATATGACCGGGTTGTTCAGATGGGCATCCATCAAGTCCCTGGCGATCTGGTTGATGCCCTTTTCACCACCCAGCCGTTCAAACAGATTTGCAGACATGATCATTCTCCTCTTCCGGCCGTTGGTATTTTTGTTGGATCGTTTGTTTTGGCCGAATAACCGGACCTTCCTTTGAATACACTCGTGCGTCCAGTACAGTTATTGAATCTGCGCAGAACCTTCCCGCAGATTCAGGAGGTTGGGGTATGACGGCAAGTTACAAACAATTCTGCCCGGTTGCGATGGCATCCGAGATTCTTTGCACGCGTTGGACGATAGTGCTTTTGCGAGAGTTGCTCGCCGGGTCGACCCGTTTCAACGAACTCCGCAAAGGTGTCCCTCGCATGTCACCTTCGCTACTGTCACGACGCCTGACCGAACTGGAAGCGGCTGGTATTGTCCGGCAGGTAGTAGAAGATGAGCGTGGAACCCCTGAATATCAGCTTACAGAACCTGGTAGGGACCTTCGCCCTGTGATCGAGTCAATCGGCATCTGGGGGCAACGTTGGGTCGATGCGGACTTGTCACTCGATAATCTGGATCCATCGCTTCTCATGTGGGATATGCGCCGCAATCTTGACGCTTCGCCGCTACCAGATGAGCGAAGCGTCATCCAGTTCATCTATTCTGACTTGCCTCTTTCCCAGAAGAACTGGTGGTTGATTGTGGAGCCGGATGGGATGGTCGATTTGTGTTCGGTCGATCCCGGTTTTGAGATCGATCTTTACGTGACCACTGATTTAAGGCCGATGACGGCAATCTGGATGGGACTGTCTACGGTAAAGGCGGAAAGAAAAAATGGTGCTCTGGATCTGATTGGGGATCAGGAATTGTCCCGGCATATGCAAACGTGGCTCGGATTGAGCCCATTCGCGGTCGAGCCGAAGAGGGTGTGATTAACAAATGGTCGCAACGCCAAGATGAAAGATTGAACCCATTCCCCTTATGCGGCACCGTGCGGCCAGTTTCGGGCGAATGGAGTTTCGGTATGCGCGGGTTGGCGGCTTTCCTGTTTTCGGTTCTGGCACTGGTCTGGGCGGGGGCCGCAGCGGCAGACGATCCGAAAAGTTGGGGCGAGGCGACGAGCGGCCTGATGCGGGCCGATGGTTTCCTGCCTTACTATGCTGACGCCAAAGGCGGGCGCATCCTTGCTGCCTTTCCGAAGCCGGATGAAGACGGCATCTCGCTACGCGCCATCCAGGCGACCGGGCTGACGGCTGGGCTTGGCTCCAATCCGATCGGGCTGGACCGGGGCCTGTTCGATGGCGGGTCGCTGATCGCCTTCCGCCGGGTGGGCAAGAAGCTGATCGCCGAGCAGGAGAACTGGAGCTATGTCGCCAGCGCCGACAATCCACTGGAACAGAAAGCCGTCCGCCAGTCCTTCGCCAGCTCTTTCCTCTGGTCCGGCGACGTAATCGCGGAAAGCCCCCGCGGTGAATTGCTGGTCGACATTTCCGGCTACCTCACGCGCGATGCGCTGGATGTGAAAGCGGCGCTGAAGAACAATCCGAAGGGTGGCAGCTTCTCACTGGCGGCTGACCGCTCCATGCCGGACGCCACCGCCGCGCTCGCCTTCCCCGACAATGTCGAATTCGACGCCTACCTGACGCTGACCAGCGATGAGCCAAAAGCTGAAGTGCTGGCGACCGCCGCCGATGGCCGGGCGATCACGCTGGTTCAGCATGTCTCGCTCGTGCGCCTGCCGGACGATGGCTACACGCCGCGCGCCTTTGATGTGCGCAGCGGGACGATCGACGTGCCTTATTATGACTTCTCCGCGCCGCTGGAGGGCCAGGTGCGCAAATCCTACGCCCGCCGGTTCCGGCTGGAAAAGCAGGAGCCGACCGCCGCGTCCAGCCCGGCAAAGGAACCGATTGTCTTCTACGTCGACTCCGGTGCGCCGCCAGAGATCCGCGATGCGCTGATCGAAGGCGCGTCCTGGTGGTCCGATGCGTTTGCGGCAGCAGGCTTCCCGGATTCCTATCGCGTGGAGGTCCTGCCGGAAGCCGCCCATCCGCTCGATATCCGTTACAATGTGATCCAGTGGGTACACCGCCAGACGCGCGGTTGGTCCTATGGCGGCGGCGTCTATGATCCGCGCACCGGGGAGATGCTGAAGGCGAACGTCATCCTCGGCAGCCAGCGCGTGCGCCAGGACCGGATGATCTTCGAGGGGCTTGCCGGCGCGTCCAGGACAGGCACGGGTGAGGCGGACGACCCTGTACAGGTGGCACTGGCCCGTATCCGCCAGCTCTCGGCGCATGAAGTCGGCCACACGCTCGGCTTTGCGCACAATTTCGCCGCGTCCACGAATGACCGCGCCTCGGTGATGGATTATCCGGCGCCGTGGGTGAGGGTCAGCGAGAACGGCCAGCTCGATTTCTCTGAGGCCTATGATGTCGGCATCGGGGAGTGGGACAAGGTCTCGGCCACCTGGCTCTATGCGCAATATCCGGAAGGCACCGATGCGGATGCCGAGGGCGACAAGCTGCTCCGCGCCGCCTATGGCGAGGGCCTCCGTTTTGTCGACGACCCCGAGGCACGCGGTACCGGCACGGCCCATCCCTATGGCAGTGTCTGGGACAATGGCGAAGATGCCATTGCTGAGCTTTACAACACGCTGCGTGTACGGAAGATTGCGCTGGATCGCTTCGGCCTCGACGTCATCGAGCCGGGGGCCGACACGTCCCGCCTGCGCCAGACACTGGTGCCGGTCTATCTCTACCACCGCTATCAGGTGGCGGCGGCGGCAAAGTCTGTCGGCGGGTTTGAATTCTACTATTCCCGCCGGGGCGATGGCGGCGGCATGGCGCATGCCGTGGCACCGCAGCGCCAGCGGGCGGCGCTTGCCGCGCTGCTCGTCACGCTGGAGCCGACCTCGCTGGATCTGCCGGACGGTGTGCTGAACCAGCTGACACCGCCGCTTGCGGCCTTCTCCTACAATACAGGTGGGGCGGAATATTTCCCCGGTGACACCGGCCCGATGTTTGACCTGCTGACGGCCGCTGATACGGCGACCCAGACGACCATTGATGCGTTGCTGCACCCGGCCCGCGCGGCACGCCTGGTTGAGACCAGTCGGCGCGATCCGGTGGCATTGTCCTTCGAGGAAGTGCTGGCCGAACTGGAACGGGAAGTCTTCACGCCTGCGCCGACATTGCGTCAGGCCGAGATCCGCCGCCGCCAGCAAGCGCGGTTTGTCTCTTCCCTGATCGCGCTCGCGAGCAACCCGGCCACGTCACCGGGCGTCACGATGCGGGCCGATGCCTTCCTGAAAGGGATGAGCCAGCGCCTGAAGCCTGCACGCCGGACGGACCCGGTCGACGCCGCTGCACGCGAAGACCTGCAGCGCCGCATCGCCGCGCATCTGGAGCGTCCGGCGCCGGCGCTTGCGCCGGGGGTCACGGAAGTCGACGTCCCGCCCGGCAGCCCCATCGGCGCCGGCGCAGGCGAGGAAGGCTGGTTCGACGACCTGGTGTTAGCGCAATGATGATGTGACGCCCCGCCCCCTTCCGGGGGTGAGGGCAGCGACTTATTGTGAGGCCCGAACCACAGGCGGAGGGCCTCGCCATGCCACACCATGCACCCCAGTCGGAACTTGAGACGCACACTGTCTCCAACCAGCCGAAAGCCTTCGGCGATGTGGACCTGTTCGCTTCCGACAAGGCGCTGAAGGGCGCGGTAGAGAAGGCGGGCGGCGGTGCGCACGCGGCAAAGCTGTCGGAATTCGGCAAGCGCTGCGGCGCTTTCGAGACGCAGGACTGGTCCCGGCAGGCACAGGAGAATTTGCCGAAGCTGAAAAGTTTCGATCGGTTCGGTCATCGGTTGGACGAGGTGGAGTTCCACCCGGCCTACCATAACCTCATGTCGCTTGGTCTCGACAGCGGCCTGTCGGCGTCTGCGTGGAATACGGGCGAGGCAGGCCATGTGCTGCACGGCGCGATGATGATCCTGATGAACCAGGCAGATGCAGGCGTAACGTGTCCGATGTCGATGACTTATGCCTGCGTGCCCGCGCTCCAGTCGACGCCGGAGATTGCGGAGAAATGGGTGCCGCGGGTTCAGGCGTCTTCTTACGATTCGAACTTCCTTCCGGCAGACCGGAAAACCGGCGTCACCATCGGCATGGCGATGACGGAAAAACAGGGCGGCAGCGATGTGCGCGCCAACACGACCCGCGCAGTGCCGGACGGGCAGGGCGCTTATATCCTGACCGGGCATAAATGGTTCTGCTCCGCCCCGATGTCGGATGCGTTCCTCACCCTTGCGTATACGGAGGAAGGGCTCACCTGTTTCCTCGTGCCGCGCTGGAAGCCGGACGGCACGCGCAACGGCATCCATGTCATGCGCCTGAAAGACAAGATGGGCGACAAATCCAACGCGTCGTCTGAAATCGAGTATCATGGCGCCTGGGCCGAACGGCTCGGCGAGGAGGGCCGGGGCGTGCGCACCATCATCGATATGGTCCAGCACACGCGTTACGACTGCATCCTTGGCTCCACCGGAGGTATACGCGCGGCGCTGGTGCAGGCGCTGTGGCACACCTCCCAGCGCCGGGCTTTCCAGAAGACGCTGATCGACCAGCCCGCCATGCGCGCGGTGCTGGCGGACCTTGTGATCGAGAGTGAAGCGGCCACCGCCATCGCCATGCGCCTCGGCGCGAGCCTCGACCGGATGGCGGCAGATGAGCAAGAGGCGGCCTTCATGAGGCTCGCCACGCCGCTTGCAAAATATTGGGTGTGCAAACGCCAGCCGGGTTTTGTCTATGAGGCGCTCGAATGCCATGGCGGGGCAGGTTATGTGGAGGAAGGCCCGATGCCGCGTCTCTATCGCCAGTCGCCGCTTAACGCGATCTGGGAAGGCAGCGGCAATGTCATCGCACTGGACGTGCTGCGCGCACTCTCGCGGGAGCCGGACAGTTTGAAGGCGGTGCAGGCGGAGCTGAAAAAGCCACTCGGCCGCCATCATGCCTATGATGCGCATGTTAGCCGCCTCGCCGAGTATCTCACTCCGGGAAACCTGCATGAAAGCACCGCGCGTGGCTTTGCCCGCGATGCCGCGCTGGCCCTGCAGGGGGCGGCGCTGCATGAAATGGCGCCGGACTTCGTGTTCGAAGCCTTCTGCGCCCAGCGCCTCGCCAGCGACCGCAATGGCCTTCTCTATGGTGACGTCTCACCGGATGTGGACCAGGCCCGCTTGATCGAACGGGCCATACCGGCGGTATGATTCCATTCAGCCAAGGAAAACGTTTTCCGGAGCGGATGCAGGCAGTATAGTGGCACCCAAGATGCCTAAAGGTGGCACATTGGGAGGAAGTCATGCAGATCGAGACCTTGCCCGGCGTGGGCGCGGAAATCACCGGAATTGACCTCAAGAACCTGACGGATGCGGAGTTCGATGCGATCCGGCAGGCCTATGCCGTTCATGGTGTGATCTTCTTCCGCGACCAGGATCTGACCGAAGACGACCATATCGCCTTCGCCGAACGCTGGGCGCCGATCAATGTGAACCGCTTCTTCGCAGCGCATCCGGACTATCCGCAGATTGCCATGGTCGCGAAGGAAAAGGAGCAGAAGGACAATATCGGCGGCGGTTGGCACACGGACCATTCCTACGATCAGGAACCGGCCATGGGCTCCATCCTGGTCGCGCGGGAACTGCCGGAGCGGGGTGGCGACACGATGTTCGCCTCCATGTATCGCGCCTATGAGACGCTGGATGACGCCACGAAGCAGGAAATCGACGGTTTGCAGGCTGTCCACTCCGCTAAGCATATCTTCGGCTCAAGCGGAGAGACCTATTACAATACGACCGATGCCGGCGGGAACCGGATCGGCAATGCAGCGGCGGCCGACGTTCTGGCCGACGTGACCCATCCGGTCGTGATCACCCATCCGCTGAGCGGCAAGAAGGCGCTTTATGTGAACCCGGCCTTCACGGTGAAGATCGTCGGCAAGACGGACGAGCAGTCTCAGGTCTTGCTCTCGCGCCTTTACGCGCACGCCATGGACAAGGCGCATGCCTATCGCTTCCAGTGGCAGCCGGGCTCGATTGCTTTCTGGGACAATCGTTCCACCTGGCACTGGGCGCTGAACGACTATCATGGCCACCGGCGCATCATGCACCGCATCACGCTGGATGGCTGCGCGCTTCACTGATGGCGCCTGAAAGGATGGGGCATGGCAGGACCGGTCAGATGAACTCGACGCCGGTCTCGCTGCCGAACTCCCAGCGACGCAGGCAAACACGTTCGCCCTCGAACAGGCAGGAGGTCAGCACGAACTGCTCCGGAAGGTCTATACCTTCGGCCACAGCGATGCGCGCACCGCCGCACGAGATATCGCGGATCTCGCAAGTCACCCATTTACGCCACCCGATGCGGAGACGCCCGACTGCCTCTACCTGGCAACGGACCTCCCTGCGATCGAGGGCTTCCACCTCAAACGCATACATTCGCCAGACTCCCCCTCTGAGCGAAACCCCGCTTAGATGCCAGAATCGGGTTAACAGCGCGCGCGTTTTATTTGTAAAATTTCAGGGTTGAGTGAGGGGTTTTGATGACTGAAGACGTTTCCATCCGGGTCGAAGGCGGCGTTGGCCGCATCACGCTGACCCGGCCATCTGCGCTGCATGCGCTGAACACGCCGATGTGCGCGGCGATTCTGAAAGCGCTGACGGAGTGGGCAGACGATGACGCCGTAAACCTCGTCCTGATCGACCATCAGGAAGGCACGCGCGGTTTCTGCGCCGGCGGCGACATCCGCATGCTGGCCGAAAGCGGGGCAGGTGATGCGAGCGAGGCGCGGGAATTCTTCGCCACCGAATACCGGATGAATGTCGCGCTGGATGAGTTCCCGAAACCCGTGCTGGCCATCATGGATGGCGTGACCATGGGTGGCGGCGTCGGCCTGTCGGTGCATGGCTCTCACCGGGTCGCGACCGAGCGGACGCTGTTCGCCATGCCGGAAACGGGCATTGGCCTGTTCCCGGATGTCGGCGGCGGCTGGTTCCTGCCGCGCCTTGCCGGTGAACTTGGCACCTGGCTGGCCCTGACGGGTGACCGTCTGAAAGGCGTGGACGTTGCGGCCGCGCGCGTGGCGACGCACTTCCTGCCGTCGGAACTGGTGCCGAACCTGATGAAGCAGATCGCCTCGGCGGACTTCTCCGTCGGCGCGGCGGAAATGCTGAACGAGATCCTGCGCACGCTGACCCATTCCATCCCGGTAGGCGGGTTCGAGGAACACCGTGCCGTCATCGACAAGTGCTTCGCCTTCGACACGGCGGAGGAGATCGTTGAGGCGCTGGAAGCCGATGGCAGCGACTGGGCGCTGGCCCAGGTGAAGACGCTCCGGTCGAAATCGCCGGAAACGATCAAGGTCGCCCTGCGCCAGCTGCGCGAAGGAAGGCGGTGCAAGACCTTCCGCGAGAACATGCAGATGGAATATCGTATCGGCTGGCGGAAAGTGCAGAGCCACGACTTCCAGGAAGGCGTTCGCGCGGTGATCGTCGACAAGGACAATGCGCCCGCATGGTCTCCGGCGACGATCGAAGACGTGCCAGCCGAGATGGTCGACAAGTATTTCGCGCCGCTGGGTGAAGACGAACTTACCTTCTGAGTCTTCGCCAAAGCACTGGACAAGCCGTCCAAGTATTCCCGATAGTCTTCAGGGAACAATATTTGAGGCTGGGTAAATGCGTGGGCAGGTTCTGAAAGCAGATGGCGCAGACGGGCCGGGGCTTATCCTCGGTGACGATGGCGTTCGCTACAATTATGAACAAGCGCAGGTGCGGGGCGGCGGTTCGCTGGCCCCCGGCCAGAAGGTGGACTTTATCGGCCTTGGCGACGAAGCGCGGGACATCTACGCGCTTGGCCCGGCGCCGCAGGCTGCGCCGCCAGAGCCTGCTCCCGCGATGGCAGCGGCTCCAGCTGCTGCAGTTCGGCCATCTTATCCCCAGCCCCACGCTCAGCCTCAGGCGCGGACCGCCTCGCAGGCTTATGGCACTAAGCCGCCAGCGGTGCAGGGCGACGGCGTCTGGACCTATTTCATCCGCAGCCTCACGAAGAACTATTTCAAGTTCACGGGCCGGGCGCGGCGGCAGGAATACTGGGGTTACACGCTTTTCAACGTGCTGGCCTATGTCGTGGTCTTCTTCCTGGATATTGTCCTGAGTGCCATTGTCTTTGGCGGTGATGAATTCGTGCCGCTGCTGACGCTGCTCTGGTTTCTCTACCAGATCATCCCGTCCATCGCGGTGACGGTCCGGCGGCTGCACGATCAAGATCTGTCCGGCTGGCTCTATCTGATCACCTGGGTGCCCTATATTGGCTGGCTGGTGATCTTCGTCTTTATGCTGATCGACTCCCGTCCGGAGTCGAATGTCCACGGGCCGAGCCCCAAATACGACCCGGCCACTTCAGCGTTCAACTGATCCCGACAGAACAGGTAATCGCACGCGCGCATCGCAGGTGCAGGCGGATTTCGTGAATCAGAAGTAAAATTGTTTCGCAAAAGTAACGGTTAATGAAAGCGGACGAATATTAACTAACGACTTGCCCAAACCCAACATGCTTATCAGTTTATTAGGATAGCTCGTGTAGTTCTGTTCAAACTACAACAAAAGTTGAGTGGTGGTTGAAATGATGATTGCTGAAATGCAGGAAACTGCAGAACTGAGCCTGGGCGAGTCTTTCCTGAAGTCTCTCTCTCTTCTTGAACAAGCGCACCGTCGTCTTCACGATGTTGTCAAAGACGATCTGGAACGCGGCGGCGAGCGTTCGCTGACGGGTGTCCAGGCACTTCTGATCTACGAAATTGGCGAAGGTGAAGCTCCGGCTTCAGTCCTGCGTGCCCGCGGCGCTTTTGCCGGCACCAGCCTCTCCTACAACGTCAAGAAGCTGCAGGAAGGTGGTTATCTGATCCAGACGCGTTCGGAAGACGACAAGCGCACCGTGACGCTGCGCCTGACCGAGCGTGGCCTGAAGGTCCGCGCGCGTGTTGCGAAGCTCTTCGAAAAGCAGGCCAATGCGCTTGAGCCCACCGCCAGCGTGCGTCCGGACGACCTCTCGCAGCTGAACAAGACCATCACGCGCCTTGAGCGCTTCTGGTCCGACCAGATCCGTTTCCGCCTCTAAGAAGCGGTCCGGTAAATACCCTGGGAGAAAGCCCCCGCCTCGTGCGGGGGTTTTTGTTTGGGCGTTTGCACATTCCCGCTTGACCTCAACCTTGGTTGAGGTCCGACAAGGCCGCCCTGAGATCAACAGGGAGTCGCCTTCATGACACTCGAACAAGCAATAATCCGGATTGCGCGGCCCACGGACGACCTGGCTGCCCTCTTGCCATTCTATCGTGATGGCCTGGGGTTCAGCGTGCTCTATGAATTCAAGGGGCATGACAGTTTCGACGGCGTCATGCTCGGCCATCCCGGGGCGCCGTATCATCTGGAGTTCACCGTCGCGCATGGGCACGTCGCGGGCCGGGCGCCGACCGAAGACAATCTGCTCGTTTTTTACCTGCCGGAGCGCAACCGCTTCGACGCGGTCTACCGCCGCCTGCGGGCCACCGGGTTTCATCCCGTGCCTGCTTTCAATGCCTATTGGGACGACAAGGGCGTGACCTTTGAAGATCCGGACGGATATCGCATCGTCCTGCAGAACGCTTCCTGGGATCTGTAGCGCGTCAACCCTCAGGAGATTCTGCTGGGCGCGCCCCTCAATCCCAGCGAGTTCTGTCTCATGCGGGGATTGAGGGGAATATGTCTGAGCGCGCTCGCCATTGCCGGTTCGGCGGAAGCCGGCCCTTGGACGCAGTTGCAGGGCGATATCTATGCGCGCGCCAACGTCTCGGCCGAACGGCTGGACGGCGAGGATGGCTGGCGCGGCGATCTCTATGGCGAATATGGCCTCGGCGGCGGCTGGATGGTCAACGGCAAGGCGGAAAGCGTGCGCTATGACGGCGGGACGCAGGACAGCGATGCCTATCGTATCTCTGCGCGGCGCCAGCTCTGGTCGAACGACAAGGGCTGGGCGATCGGCGCGGAAGGCGCGGTGCTGCACGGCACGACGCTGGTGGGCGTGTTCGGTTGTGAAAGGCTGGGCGGCGAGGCGCGCATCTCGGCCGGACGCAGCGGCGTCTACAAGGATCGCAATTACTATGTCTTCGCCGATGCCGTCTGAATCCATCAGGAAGGCGGTTGCGACCGTCAGCGCTTTGAATTCGGCTACGGCACCGACCTGGGCGGAAACGTCTTCACAACGGAGCAGCTCTGGCTGGAGTATGGCAGCCAGTCAGCGGACTCGATCAAGACCGAGACCCAGATCGGCTACCACTTCCCTGCTGCGGATGTGTCGATAGGGTACAGGGAAGAGTTCGGCGGCGAGTTCGACGAGCAGGCGGTCCTGCTCGCCGTAACCGTGCGCCGTTGAACACTTGAAGGCTTACTCGCCCGTGTAGCCTGTTTCGGTCATCAGGTAGGCGATAACGGCTGTGCGGTCTTCCGGCTTGCGGACACCGGCGAAGGTCATCCGGTTGCCTTTCAGGAAGGTCTGCGGATTTTCCAGCCAGTGATCGACCTTGTCAGGCGTCCAGATGAAGTCTGCATCCTGCAGGGCCTGCGAGTACGCAAAGCCTTCGGATGTGCCGGCTTCGCGGCCGAACAGGCCGTAAAGGTTCGGACCAACCAGCGCACCAGCGCCCTCGGCGGTCGTGTGGCAGGACTGGCAGAGTTTGAACGTGCGGCGGCCGCGCGCATAATCGGCCGTGTTGTACGGCGCAGGCAGGCTTGCGAATTCCGGCGAGCCTTCGCTGGCGGCGGCTTCCTCTGCCGGAGCAGCGGTCGGTTCAGCCGTAGCTTCAGGTGCCGGGAGGTCCGCTTCCGGAGCGGCCTCAGGGGCGGCTTCCGGTGCAGGCGTGGCGGCCGGTGTTTCGGCAGCTGGCGCGGCAGGCGTGGAACTTTCGCCGGAGCCTCCACAGGCAGCGGTCATGCCGGCAAGAACAATAAGTGAAGCGGAAACGAGAGAAAGTCGCATAGAATCAAGGCCCCGGACTGAGTTTTCGTATGCATACTGGTCTTTCTCGCCGGACAATGCAAACACGCACAACAGGGGGGTGAATTGAGTGAAAAAGCTTTGGAAAACAGTGTGTAACAACAGTTGAGAGGTATGCTGGAAGGTGGGTTTCCGGCCGAAAAACCTGCAACATCGCACTGATTTCATACAGTTTTTGGCTTATTGCCGCAGGTCTGGGCAGGGCGTTGGGCCTGCCGCGGGCCGGGGGACAAAACTGGCCCGGCGCGATAAGCTGAACACATGGCTGATTCCGTTCGTCCCCGTCCCCAGATCCGCAAATTGCCGCCCGATGTCGTGAACCGGATCGCGGCCGGCGAGGTCGTCGAACGCCCGGCCGCGGCGGTGAAGGAGCTTGCCGAGAATGCGCTCGACGCGGGCGCCACACGGATCGCCATCGCCATCGAGGCGGGCGGCCTGAAGCGGATCACGATCGAGGATGACGGTTGCGGCATGAGCGCGGATGATCTCCTGCTCGCGCTCGACCGGCACGCCACGTCGAAACTGACGCCCGGCAATGATGGCCGGGTGGACCTGCTCAACATCCACACGATGGGCTTCCGCGGTGAGGCGCTGCCGTCCATTGCCTCGGTCAGCCGCACGACGATCACGTCGCGCGCGGCAGGCGAAGAGGCCGCCGAAGTCTTCATCGAGGCGGGCCGTATCGAAGGCCCCCGGCCCGCCGCGTTTACCGGGCGCGGCGAGACCGGCACGCGGATCGAAGTGCGGGACCTGTTCCACGCCACGCCTGCGCGCCTGAAATTCATGAAGGGTGAACGGTCTGAAAGCATGGCGGTGACCGATGTCGTCAAACGCCTAGCCATGGCCAATCCGCATGTCTCTTTCAGCCTGGAGAACAATGGCCGCAACGTTCTGCGCTATGCGGCGGAGGCCGAGGGCGAAGCCGGACGCCTTGCCCGTCTCGGTGCCATCATGGGGCGGGATTTCCGCGACAACGCCGTGCCGATCGAAGCAGAGCGCGAAGGCGTGACGCTGAAGGGATTTGCCGGCCTGCCGACGCTGAACCGCGGCAATGCGCAGATGCAGTTCCTGTTCGTCAACGGACGCCCCGTGAAGGACCGGATGCTGAACGGCGTGATCCGCGCGGCCTATCAGGATTTCCTGGCGCGCGACCGGCATCCGCTGGCGGCGCTGTTCGTGGAGCTGGACCCCGAATATGTCGACGTCAACGTGCATCCGGCGAAGACGGAAGTCCGCTTCCGCGATGCCGGGAATGTGCGTGGCCTGATGATCGGCGCGCTGCGGCACTCGCTGGCCGACGCCGGGCACAGGGCGTCGACCACGGTGGCAGGCTTTGCGCTGGGCAAGGTGCGTCCGGAAGGAGCGCCGACCGGGGCGCTGTTTGCCTCGCGCCCGGCGTATAATCCCGCCAGCATTTCACCTGTCCGGCCACCCGCGGCCTATGAGCCCGCGCCGCCACCTGGAGGATGGGCCGAGTCCGCCGAGTCTTACGCGCCAGAGGCCTATAAGCGCGACGTGGCACCAAGCGCCCGTGTGGAACCGGAAGCGCCGGTTACGGATGACTTCCCGCTCGGCGTTGCCCGCGCGCAGTTGCATGAAACCTATGTCATCGCCCAGACACGTGACGGCATCGTCATCGTCGACCAGCACGCCGCGCATGAGCGCCTCGTCTATGAGGACATGAAGCGCCAGATGGCGGCAGGCGGCGTGAAGCGCCAGGCGCTGCTGATCCCGGATATCGTCGAGCTGACGGAAGACGAAGCGGCCCGCGTGGTGGAGCGCGCCGATGAACTGGCAGAGCTGGGCCTCGAGATCGAACCCTTCGGATCCGGCGCGGTCTGCGTGCGCGCCACCCCCGCCTTGTTCGGGGAGATGGATGCCGCGGGCCTCATCCGCGACCTTGCCGACGACTTCGCCGAATATGATGCAGGTCTCGCCCTGAAGGAACGGTTCGAGGAAGTCATGGGCAATATGGCTTGCCGCGGCTCCGTCCGCTCCGGCCGCCGTCTCAATGGCGAGGAAATGAACGCATTGCTGCGCCAGATGGAGGCGACGCCCCATTCCGGCCAGTGCAATCATGGCCGGCCGACCTATGTGGAACTGAAACTCGCCGACATCGAAAAACTGTTCGGACGCCGCTGACCAATGGCAGAGTTCGACGCGCTGATTTTCGACTGCGACGGCGTGCTGGTCGATTCCGAAGTTATTGCGATAGCCTGCGAACGCGAGACCCTCGCTGGCTGGGGCCTGCACTATGGGTTCGAGGAATTCGTCCATCGCTTCGTCGGTCTGCATAACCGGGATTTCCACATCGCGCTGAGCGCGGATGCAAACGCGGCGGGTGTCACCCTGCCGGAAGGTTTCGGCACCCAGCTGCACGCCAATAACTGGAAGAGATACGAGACGGATCTGAAGGCCATTTCCGGCGTGCTGGATGTGGTCGCCGCCTTTCCGGGCCTGCGGGCAGTGGCGTCTTCCTCGGAAGCGGACAAGCTGGTGCGCAAGCTGGAACTGACCGGCCTGCACGAGACGTTCGCCCCGCACGTTTATTCGTCAGATCTCGTTGCAAACGGGAAGCCTGCGCCGGATCTGTTCCTGCTTGCCGCCGAGAAGATCGGCGCCCGGCCGGAAACCTGCCTCGTTATCGAAGACAGCGTTAACGGTGTGACGGCCGCGCGGGCGGCGGGCATGACGGCCTGGGGCTTCACCGGCGGCGGCCATGCTGATGCAGGGCTTGCCGGACGGCTGACCGACGCCGGGGCGCACGGCGTGTTCGCCTCTCACCTTGAGATCGCCAGTCGGCTGACGCGCGCCTAATTCCCGGTTTCCACCACGGAATAGATTTCCGGCGTGCAGGTGCCTTCAGTGATGCGTTCGCGCTGCAGGGTCAGCGTATCGCCGACTTCGGGCAGCGTGCCCAGATACTCGGCTGTCACCCAGAACTCCCCCTCTTCGCCCATCAATAGGGCGCCGTCCTCGTCGACTTCCGTGACGGTGCCTTCGACGATGGAGGTTTCATAACTGCACGGGCCGCCTGCGATCGGGCCGGGGCCGACCAGGTCGCAGGCGGCGAGGCCGGGCAGGATGGCGATGAGGGCGAGGCCGGTGATGAGTCGCATGGAACTGTCTCCTTCCATTTCACGGTAGCCATTGCGGGCAGGCTGGCAAGGCATGGCTTTGGAATTGCCGGTGCCCGCAAAGAGGATTACAGTTCCCGGCATGAGCAGGGCATCCAGGGCAATCAATATCGACGATCTGCGCACGCTGGCGAAGAAGCGCCTGCCGCGCATGGTGTTTGACTATATCGACGGCGGCGCGGAAGACGAGATCACGCTGCGCCGGTCGGTTGATCGGTATGCCGATTATGAATGGCAGTGGAATTCGCTGGTCGATGTCACAAAGCTCGACCTGTCCACGACGCTGTTCGGCCAGAAGAATCCGATGCCGTTCTTCATTTCGCCGACGGCAGCGTCCCGTCTGTTCTATCCGAAGGAAGGTGAACTGGCCGTCGCCCGCGCGGCGCAGAAGGCAGGCATCGCCTATTCCGCCTCCACGCTCGCCAGCCAGACGCTGGAAGATATTGCCGCTGCCGCGCCGGACGTGCCGAAGATCATCCAGATCTATGTCTGGAAAGACCGGGGCGTGGTGAAGGAGTTCCTGGCCCGGGCAAAAGCGGCCGGCTTTGTCGGCTGTGTGCTGACGGTGGATGCGGCTGTGGCCGGTTACCGTGAACGTGACCCGCGCAACGGCTTTTCAATTCCGCCGAAGGTCAATTCCAAGACCGCGACACAGGCGCTGGCAAAGCCTGGCTATCTCTGGGATATCGTGACCGGATCGAAGATCGGTCCGGCAAACTTCGCGCAGCAGGCAGGCGGCGGCGATGTGATGGGAACGATCAACAATCTGTTCGACCGCAGCATGGCCTGGAAGGACGCCGAATGGATGGCCAATGAATGGGGCGGCCCGTTCGCGGTGAAAGGCATCGCTACCGCGGAAGATGCCGTGCGCGCAGTGGAACATGGCGCGAGCGCCGTCTGGCTGTCCAATCATGGCGGGCGCCAGATCGACACGTCCGTGCCGGTGATCGACCTTATCCCAGAGGTTCGCGAGGCGATTGATCCGAAGATTGAACTGATCGCCGATGGCGGCGTGCGCCGGGGCAGTCATGCGCTCAAGCTGATCGCGCGCGGCGCCACCAGCGTGGCCATCGGACGGGCCTATCTGTACGGGCTGGCGGCCGGCGGCGAAGCGGGCGTTGCCCGGGCGATCCAGATTCTGAAGGACGATGTGGAGCGCGGCCTCGGCCTGCTGGGCGTGCCGCGCCTCGCCGATCTTGACGAAACACTTTTGAGATTGCGCCGCTGATGGATCGCCGGAATTTTATCGCCCTCAGCCTGTCCATGCTGGGCGCTTGCGGACGCGCGTCCGGAACAGGCATCGAGGAAGGCATTCCACCCGAAGAAGCCATCGACAGCATCGTCGCGAACGGCATCGCGCCAGCGGCGGGACTCGTCGTTCGCAAGGGAGGCAAGACTGTGTTCGCCTATGGGGCGGGCATTGCGAACGGCCGCCACCCCTTCCGGTCGGATACGAAGATGCGGGTGGCTTCCGTCTCCAAACTGGCAGTCGCGCTGACGGCGCACCGCCTTGCAGAGCGTGGCGAGATCGACCTCGACGCGCCGCTGTCAGACTGGTTTGGCGATGCGATGCGCCATCCGGGCTTTCCGGATGTGGAGATCCCGCTTCGGCACCTGATGAGCCATACGTCCGGCCTGCAGGATCCGGAGGTCTATTGGTATACAGAGACCGGACGAATCGAGGACCTGTTTACGCCGGACATCTGGTTGCCTGGTCCGCCCGGCGGATATTTCACCTATTGCAATTTCGGTTGGAGTATTCTCGCGACAGTGTTGGAGCGGGAGGTTGGCGAACGGTTCGACCTGCTGGCCGACCGTATCACGCTGGGCCCGCTGGGCATCACGGCTGGTTTCAACTGGTCCGGCGTGCCGGAGGAAGAGCGCCGCGCCGGTGCAACGCTCAGCCGAAAGATCGATGACAAATGGACGGTCCAGACGGATGGGCCGGACATGCTGAATGGGATGGGGCCGGCGGTGACGATGCCGCAGGGTCTGGTACTTGAGGACTATGAAGTCGGTACGAACGGAACACTGTTCAGCCCGCAAGGTGGCCTGCGCGCGAGCCTTGAGGAACTCTGCCCGCTTGTCCGCACCATCGCCGTGGATGAGGTCGCCACGCGTCCAGCCTGGGTATTCGATCCGGCTGTGCAGAACGGCGATACTGACGATGGTTATTTCACCGTCTATGGCGAGGGGCCGCAGATTCATCCGGCTTCGGATTCTCCGGTACCCGGCGTGAAGCTGATCGGGCATCACGGCGAGGCCTACGGGCTCTATTCAGGGGCCTGGCATGCACCGGAACTGGACGCCGAGATTGCCTATGCCATCACCGGCATGCCCGCGCCGGAAGACACGGAGGTACCAATTTCGTCAATTCACCGCACCATCAATGCGTGGGACGCACCAGCCGTAAAGGCCGCCGGGGACCTGCTCAGACGCTGACGACGCGATTGGGGTTCATGATGCCCTTCGGGTCCAGCGCCTTCTTGATGGCGCGCATCGTGTCGGTGGCGGCCTGTGGGCGCAGCTTTGCCAGTTCGTCCCGCTTCAGGCGGCCAACGCCATGTTCGGCAGAGATCGACCCGTCGAACTCCATCACCGTATCATAGATAATGCGGGTCAGCGCGTTGAAATTTTCCTTCAGGCCGGTTTTCCCCGGCGCTTCGATCACGGAGTAATGCAGGTTCCCGTCGCCGACATGGCCGAAGATGACGAAGTCCGCTGTCGGCAGCTTGTCGACGATGCGGGCATTGCAGGTTTCCATGAAGGCCGGGATCTTGCTGACCGGCACGGAAATGTCCTGGTTCAGCGAATTGCCATAGGCGCGTTTGGACAGCGGGATTGTCTCACGCACCATCCACATGGCCTTTGCCTGCGCGAGGCTTTCGGCCATGGCGGCGTCCTGGATCAGACCTTTCTCGAAGGCGGTTTCCAGCGCCGTCTCCAGCGTCTTGCGGGCCATGGCTTCATCCGAGAAGGACACTTCCATCAGCACCCGCCAGGCGAGGTTCGAAGGCAGTGGATCGCGCGTGCCTTCGATATCGGCCAGCACCATCTCGACCGCATTGGCCGGGATCATCTCGAAACTGGTGACCGTGTCGCCCGCCATTTCGCGCACATGGGCGAGCAGCGCGATCACGTCCTGCGTGGAGTCGACGGTGACCCATGCGGTGGCGCGCTGCACCTTCGGGAACATTTTCAGCGTCGCTGCGGTGACGAGGCCCAGCGTGCCTTCAGCTCCGGCGAACAAATGTTTCAGGTCGTAGCCCGTATTGTTCTTGCGCAAGCCCGAAAGCCCGTCCCAGATCTCGCCGGACGGCAGCACGACTTCCATGCCCAGCAAGAGATCGCGCATCATGCCGTAGCGCAGCACGGCGACGCCGCCCGCATTTGTGGAGATCAGGCCGCCAATCGTGGCGGTGCCTTCGGAACCGAGCGACAGCGGAAACAGCCGGTTCACCTCTTCGGCTGCCTGCTGCGCCGTGACCAGCGGGGCGCCGGCTTCGACCACCATCGAATTGTTGAACACGTCCACGCTGCGCACCTTGTTCATGCGGCGCATGGAGACGCAGATCTCGCCATGCGGCACGCCCGCATCGACAAGGCCCGTATTGCCGCCCTGCGGACAGATCGCGACGCCATGCTGGCTGCACAGTTTCACCAGCGCAGCGGCTTCTTCCGTACTGGAGGGCTTGGCGACGATGGGCGTTTCGCCCTGCAGCACGCCGCGCCAGGCCTGCGCGTGTTCGGAGAGGACATCCGGATCTTCGCTCCAGCCTTGCGGTCCGAGCATGTCCTTGAGGGCGGCGAGGAAGTCTGGGGAGAGCGTCTGGGTCATGACTCCAGTTTACGCATTTCCGCGGCGAGCGCGAAGCCGCTTTCTGTCGCGTCCAGCGCCTCGATCACGCCGGCGCGGGCGCTGGCCGGTTTGTCCTGGTTCAGCTTGGCAATGCCTTCGAAGCGTTCCAGGCGGATTTCGAACGCCACCAGGCCGCGATACAGCGCCTCCAGCCGGGCGGGCTTCATCTTGGCCGTCTTCCAGATTGGTTTCGGTGCGAGGCCTGCTTCGAAATGGTCGGAGAGGTCGTCGATCAGCTGGCGCATCGCGTCATCGTCCAGCCGGGTGACCGGGCCAGCAGCTTCTACAGAGATATAGTTCCAAGTCGGCACCTGGTCGTCGATGCCGTACCAGTCCGGGGAGACATAGGCGTGTGCGCCGGTGAAGACGGCCAGAACCGGGCTACCCGCAAGCAGGGCCTTGGTGACCGGATTGGCGACGGACAGGTGAAAGCGCAGTTTAAGGGACTCCCCTTCCCCGGAGGGGAGGCCCTCTGAATAGGGAAGAATGGGGGCGTGCGCCACAATGGGCTGGCCATCGCTCACCGCACTGATCACCGCGAACGGATGCTCGAGAATGCGCTGGCGCAGGATGGCAGGGTCTGTGACATGGAAACGGCGGGCAGGGTGCATGGCCTGATCCTAATCCCGGTGGGCCGCGCGGGCGAGGCGGTCATTGATCGCTTCGCCGAGGCTTTCGTCCGGGATGCGGGCGACGGCGATCCGGTCATACTGTGTGTCAAGCGTGCGCAGGGCCGCGAAGAGGTTCTTCGCGGCTTCGCGCAGGTCTCCGGCTTCTGACAGATTGAGACCCGGGTAGGGCGTCTTACCAAAGGCGAGCCATCCCTCGCCCGGCTCCGGTGCGTCGGCATTGAGGCGCACGCGGGCGTTCGGGGCGTAGTGGCTTTTCAGCTGTCCGGGGGCAGAGATTCCGTCGGCTTCCTCCCGGGCCACCAGAGACTGGCCAAGCGCAGCCTCCAGCGCGGAGGTTTCCAGCGCACCAGCGCGGAGCAGGACAGGGCGCTCGCCAACGAAAGACACGATGGTCGACTCGATGCCGCGCTCACACGGACCGCCGTCGAGGATCAGGTCGACCTTCCCGTCCAGGTCTTCCTTCACATGCTGCGCCGTTGTCGGGCTGACATGGCCTGACCGGTTGGCCGAGGGCGCGACCAGCGGCTTGCCGAAGGTTTCGATCAGCGCGCGCGCGCCAGGATGGGCCGGCATACGCAGCGCGATCGTGTCGAGGCCCGCGCGGGCGATGTCGCTGACGGTGCCGGTCGGCGCGACGGGCAGGACCATGGTCAGTGGCCCCGGCCAGAACTTCGCGGCGATCTCGCGGGCGGACTCGGAGAAGACAGCCTCCTGCTCCGCCATCTCCATATTGGCGACATGGGCGATCAGCGGATTGAATCGCGGGCGGCCCTTGGCCTCATAGAGGCGCACCACGGCATCCGGGTTCGCGGCATTGCAGGCGAGGCCGTAGACGGTTTCGGTGGGCATGGCGACAAGGCCGCCGCCGCGCAGATGCATGGCGGCGAGGCTGAGCGTTCCCGGCTGGATGGGCACGATGGCGGTCATAGTGCGCGCCTTATCACCCGTCCCGCCTGGCCGGAAGCCGCAGGCGCATTATTCCTTGCGGGTAGCGGTGCCTTTGACGGTAACGGTGACCTTGTCTGCGACCCAGTCACCGCCGGGGTCAGACTGCTGGCCGAGGTTCAGGCCCGCGCGGGAGAGCGTGGTCGTGCCTTCAAAGGTCGCGGTGTCACCTTCGATGATCAGGCTGAAGTCGAACGGTACATTGACGGCCTTCTCCTTCACCAGCAGCGAGGCTTCTGCTCTGTAGCCGCCCTCGGCTGAGGCCGCGAAATTGATCAGGCTGACTTTCACGACCGGGAACGTGTTCGTATCGAACCATTCGCCGCCTTGCAGCGTGTCGTCATATAGCATGGTGCCCGTGCTGGCCGTGCCAGGATAAACCTCGACCTCGACGGCGGAGCTTTCCAAATTGTCCGGGTCGAACAGGACATTCGCATCCCAGCGGGAGAATGTGCCGGAGAAAGGCTTGCCCTGATACATGCCGGAAAAGGCGATTTCGGAGGTCGCAGGATCGATCTCCCAATTGCCGGCTTCTGCCGGGACGGCGCCGGTCGTGCCGGGGCCTGCCGGCGATGACGGCGAAGATTTCATCAGCGGGACCGCCGCGATGACCGCGAACAGGAGCACAGCGGCGCCGAAGGCAGTTACGTAGCCCCTCGCCGGAGCCGGTGAATGTGCCCGGCCGAACAGGCCCGGGATCATACGCTTGAATACGCCTTGTTCCGCGGCAATTTCATGCTTGATGGCGCCAGCAACGTGCAGGCCTAGCAGCACGATCAGAACCCAGGCGCCCTTGGAATGCAGGAACTCGGTCACCTCGTGCACCACCCCGCCCCGCAGGCCTTCTGTAAACGGAAGGTGAGGCCAACTGACGGTGCCGAAAAGGACAGTCGAAACCTGGAATTTCGAGGTGGACACCAGCAACCAGCCAAGCAGCGGCAGGGCGATCATCAGGGCGTAAAAGCCGACATGTACCCCATGGGAGAGTCGTTTCTCCCACGGGGTCATATCGTCCGGCAATGGCGGCGGCGGGTTCAGCCACCGCCACGTCACCCGCGCCACACTGAGGAACAGGATCGCAATCCCGATTGATTTGTGCAGCTGGAAGCGGGCTTCATTGTCTTCCATGTTCCATCCCAGCCAGATCATGAACAGGATCAAGCCCGCGATCGCCCAGTGCAGGAGAATCGCGACGGCGGTGTACCGGTTGGAGGATGGAGCATGCATGGAAGTAGGCCTTATTCAGATTCGCTGGCTTCCGCTGCCTTGGCGAATTCGACTTCGATCAGCAAGTCTACCTCGTCACTGACGCTTGGCACCAGTATGTCCATGCCGAAGTCGGACCGCTTCAGCGAGCCGGTGGCCGAAAAACCGATCTTCGGCTGATCCGGGGCCCATGGGAAGCTTGCGGTGCCATTATACAACACGTCGAGGGTGACCGGCTTGGTCACGCCGCGGAACGTCAGGTCGCCGGTCACGGTTCCGGTGTTGTGGCCGGTCGTGGTGACTTCGGTGGACTTGAACGTGATGGCCGGGAAAGCCGCGGAGTTGAAGTAGGCGTCGCTCTCGGAGATTTCCTGATCGAACGTGTCGAACGGGCTGTCCGGGTGGCTGGCCTTGAAGTCGCCCGGGAAGTCGGTCTCGACCGAGGCCGGATCGACGGTGATATCCAGCACGCTGGCGGACAGGTCTTCCGGGTCGAACTCCAGCGTGCCGGAAATACCGGTGAAGCGGGCGGTGTAGTTCGACAGGCCGAAATGGTTGACCTGCCAGGTCAGCGAGGCGTGGGTCGGGTCGAGGTTATAGGTGCCTGCTGGGCCGAGTTCCGGGGCCGGGGCTTCGGCCGGGCCGGCGGTGGTCTCAGCGGCGCTGGTTTCCGGGGTTGCCGGAGCAGCTTCACTGGCCGTGGGGGCGCCGCAGGCGACGAGAGCAATTGCAGAAACGGAAAGGAGGAATGTGCGCATGGGTGGTTGAGCCTTCTGTTGGTCAGGTTGACGCAGAGTATAGTGCTCCGCTGGACAGTCGCTACAGTCACGCTAAAGCCTGAGCCCAATATCACTTATGCGTAATCGGAGATAAATTGATGGCCTATGAAGCCCCTATCAACGACATGGCTTTCACGCTGCAGGCTGTCGCCGGCCTGCCGAAGCTGGAAGGCCTGCCGGGCTTCGAGGCTTACGATGCCGAGCTGATTGCACCGATTCTGGAAGAAGCCGGCAAGCTGGCCCGGGACGTGCTGGCGCCGCTGAACCAGTCCGGCGACGCAACCGGGGCCGTTCTGACCGATGAGGGCGTGAAGGCCGCGCCGGGCTTTGCCGAGGCCTATGCCCAGTTCCGTGATGGCGGCTGGATGGGGCTTTCCGCGCCGGAGGAATGGGGCGGACAGGGCCTGCCCAAGGCGGTCGCGCTGGCCGTAATGGAGATGATCCACTCGGCCAATATGGCCTTCGGTCTCTGCCCGTTGCTGAGCTTCGGCGCCATCGAGGCGCTGCTGCACCATGGCACCGACGCGCAGAAGCAGACCTACCTGCCCAATCTCATCGCCGGGAACTGGACCGGCACGATGAATCTGACCGAGCCGCAGGCGGGCTCCGATGTCGGCGCGCTGAAAACGAAAGCCGTGCCGCAGGAAGACGGCTCCTACGCGATCAGCGGCCAGAAGATCTTCATCACCTGGGGCGACCATGACATCGCCGAGAACATCATCCACCTCGTGCTCGCGCGCCTGCCGGATGCCCCGGCCGGGTCACGCGGCGTGTCGCTGTTCCTGGTGCCGAAATTCTTCGTCAATGAGGACGGCAGCCTGGGTGAACGCAACAGCCTGAAATGCATCGGTCTTGAAAAGAAGATCGGCATCCACGCCTCCCCCACCTGCGTGATGGAATATGACGGTGCAAAAGGCTGGTTGATCGGCGAGGCGAACAAGGGCCTTGCCTGCATGTTCACCATGATGAACTCGGCGCGGCTGAACGTGGGCCTAGAAGGCGTCGCCGTGGGCGAGGCGGCTTACCAGACCGCGTTCGAATACGCGCAGGAGCGCAAGCAGGGCAAGGCGCCGGGCGTCGACGGCCCCGCCCCGATCCTGCACCACGCCGATGTGCGCCGTACCCTGACGACCATGCGCGCCCGCGTCGCGGCGGCCCGCTCCATCTGTTATGCCTGCGGTGTGGCGGCAGACCTTGCCGAGGCTGCGACCGACGAGCAGGCGCGCCATGCCGCGAAGCTACGCGAAGACCTGCTTACGCCAATTGCCAAGGCCTGGTCGACCGACATGGGCGTCGAGGTCGCAAGCCTCGGCCTGCAAATTCATGGCGGCATGGGTTTCATGAACGAGACGCTGGCCGCGCAGCTTTACCGCGACGCCCGTATCGCGCCGATCTATGAAGGCACCAATGGCATTCAGGCGATCGACCTTGTTGGCCGCAAGCTCTCCGGCACGAACGGTGAGTCCATGCGGCTGATCCTCGGCGATATCGACGCCACCATCCGCGAAGCCCGCGCCACGAACGAGCCGCAGCTCGTCCAGATCGCAGACCGCCTGCGTGCCGGCGCCGATGCGCTGCGCGAAGCGACGGATTGGATGCTGGCCGCCATGAAAGACCGGGATCAGGACAAGGCACTCGCCGGGGCGACGGCCTATCTGGCGCTGGCAGGCGACGTGATTGGCGGCCACTTCCTGACGAAAGCGGCCGTCGCCGCGCGCTCCAGCGATACGGGCACCCGCGCCCGTAACCTCGCGCTCGCAGGCTTCTTTGCGGAGACCGCGCTGGCCGAAGCCCCCGGCCGCGTGCCCGGCATCACCGAAGGCGGCCAGACCTTCCTGGAAGGTAGCGAGGCGCTGTTCGGGATCTGACCGGATAAGGCGCACCTGACCTCATTCGACGTCGAGCGAGGTTAGGAATTTCGCCGCCGTTTCCAGATATTCGGCCTGCCGGTCGTCCTTCATCCGGTCCCAGGTGGAGTAGACGCGCGCCATGCGGGGATTGGTGCGCAGCTTGTCTGCGTTGCGGCTGACGAAATCCCAATAGAGCGAATTGAACGGGCAAGCGTCCGGCCCGGTTTTCTGCTTCACGTCATACCGGCAGCCATCGCAATAATCAGACATCTTGTTGATATAATTGCCCCCGGCCGCATAGGGTTTCGTGCCCAACAGGCCACCGTCCGCATACTGACTCATGCCCAGCGTGTTTGGAAGCTCCACCCATTCATAGGCGTCGGCATAGACGGCGAGGTACCATTCATGCACAGCCTTCGGGTCGATGCCTGCCAGCAGGGCGAAATTCCCGGTCAGCATGAGGCGCTGGATGTGATGGGCGTAGGCCTCTTCCTTTGTCTGTGTGATCGCGTCTCGCAGACAGGCCATCTCCGTTTCACCGGTCCAGTAGAATTCCGGCAAGGGCCGGTCGGCGTCGAAGAAATTGAGGTCCAGATAGTCCGGCATCTTCCGCCAGTAGATGCCGCGCACATATTCCCGCCAGCCGATGATCTGTCGGATGAAACCTTCCACCGCATTCAGAGGCGCATCGCCTGCTTTCCAGGCCGTTTCCGCCATCCGGCAGGTCTCCAGCGGGTCCAGCAGGCCGGCATTGATGTAGAAGGAGAGGAGCGAGTGGTAGAGGAATTTCTCCCCGGCCAGCATGGCGTCCTGATAGTCCCCGAAATCGGGCAGCGCCTCTGAGATGAAGTGTGCCCGCGCAGCCTCAGCCTGCTCGCGTGTGACGGCGAACCAGAAGGGCTCAAGGTCTCCGAAACTATCGGCGAAACGTTCTGCGACGAGGGCGAGCACCTCTTCCGTAATCGGATCAGTTTGCACCCGGTGCGGCTGCGGCATGAAGAGGCTCGCCTTGGCGGGTTTGCGGTTTTCCGCGTCATAGTTCCACTTTCCGCCTGCCGGTTCGCCGTCTTCCATCAACAGGCCCGTCTTGCGGCGCATTTCGCGATAGAAATACTCCATCCGCAATGCCTTGCGCCCCTCGGCCCAGTCGCGGAATTCCTCGTGCGGGCAGAGAAAGCGGTCGTCCTCAAGAATATCGACGGGCAGGCCGGTCTCGTCTGCCCAGGTTTCCATGTCCTGCCGCACACGCCATTCGCCGGGCTCGGTGACGAGGATGCGGTCCGGGCCGTGGCGGTTGATGGCGCGCTTCAGTTCGCCGGTAAAGCTGCCGGAATTGCCGTCATCGTCCAGCCGCACATGATCGACCGTCCAGCCGTCTTCCCGAAGGTTTTCGGCGAAGTGGCGCATGGCGGAAAACAGGAAGGCGATCTTCTTCTTGTGATGCGGCACATAGGACGCCTC
Source organism: Hyphomonas sp. GM-8P (assembly GCF_003263315.1). Taxonomy (NCBI): domain Bacteria; kingdom Pseudomonadati; phylum Pseudomonadota; class Alphaproteobacteria; order Hyphomonadales; family Hyphomonadaceae; genus Hyphomonas; species Hyphomonas sp. GM-8P. The sequence continues at coordinate 18,326 of NZ_AWFE01000046.1, read as the reverse complement.
TTCCATCACTTCCGCCATCAGGATGCGGGCCGAGTCCCGGCTCGCGGCCTTCAGGGAAGAGATGGATGGCGAAAGCTGGTCGCCCAGGATGAAAACAAGATCGGTAATCGGCTTGGCCTTTCGGCGGTATGCGCAGTGGGTCTGCGCTCTTTACGAAACAGGGCGCACATCGGTTTCCTTAGACGCGGTCATCCGAATGTGGGCGAGGCGCGTACCAAGGGCCATGAAGAAGCAACTCCCAGCCCTCGCCGCCTTCGCCCTCGTCGCTGCTTGTGCCAGCCGGCCGCCCGTGCCGGACGATGCCGCAGGTGATGCCTTTGTGATCGAGCGCGATCTTGCCGGTGCCCATGTGGCGCGCGGCGAGTTCAAGTCCATCACCGGCGTGCACCGGACATTCACTGCAAAACTGACCGGCACGTGGGACGGTGAGACATTTACTCTGGTCGAGGACTTCGTCTATGACGACGGCGAAAAAGACCAGAAAACCTGGAAACTCGAACGCATCGCGCCGGGTGAATACGCCGGGACCCGCGAAGACGTGGTCGGCACCGCGCGGGGCTATCAGGACGGACGCGCCTTCCGTCTGGAATATGACGTCGTTCTACCGTCGGAAAACGGTAATGGCCGCAAAGTCCGGTTCCGGGATGTGCTGGTCAAGGACCGCGGCGGGCGAGTGCTGAACACTGCGACGGTTGGCTGGTTCGGCCTACGCGTGGGATCGGTATCTTTGGTGATGGAACCGGCGCAGGAGGATGCGGAATAGGCTGCCGGCAAGAAAAAAGGCCGCCTCCCGAGGGAAGCGGCCTTTCTTAACCTGATAGTCCTGAAGGACTATTCGGCTTCGATCGAGTCGACGGCAGTCTTGCCGTTGCGCTTGTCGACGGCCGTGGTGAAGGAAACCTTCTGGCCTTCGGTCAGGATGCGCATTCCGGCGCGCTCAAGCGCGGTTGCGTGGACGAACACATCGGTGCTGCCATCGTCCGGAGCGATAAAGCCGAAGCCTTTTTGATCGTTATAGAATTTTACGGTGCCACTGGTCATGGGACACTCCTGTATAAATGCGTGCCTGCAACATGCGGGCTCGCGGAAGTTCGAGTTTTGTTTGGGAGGTCTCTGATAAAGTGGCAGGGCAGGCCCTGACATTCGATGCCTGATTGTCCGGCGAAAAGTCGAAACACTCATCTAAGGGGTTTCGGCAGCATTGCAAGGCAAAGCCTGCTTTTATCTGCAACTAAATATTCAGAATGCTGAAAATTCATGGAACTACCGGGGCTGCAGTCTTGGTAAAGCCAGCAATAACAGGACCGAAAGGCAGGATCCGCTCGCTGCCACGGCCGCCAGCGGGGCGAGACCTGCCGTCACGAACGGGGCGGCAATCGCCGTGCCAGTCGCGGTGGTCGACAGGATGAACAGGATCACCAGCGCGGCGCCGCGGGCGTCATCTCCGTCAGATGCGAGAATGGCCCGGAAGAAGCCCGGCGGGCCGCGCAGGCCGAGGCCGAGGTTCACGGGCACGAAGAGGGCGGTGATGACCCATGCATCCGTTCCGCCGCGCAGGCCATAGAGGACCAGCCCGATCAGCCCGAGGGCCGAGACAGCGGAGCCGGTAAGGATCATCCGCTCCGGCCCGAACATGTCGGCCAGCCGCCCGGCGATGTTGGACGCCAGGATGAAGAAAGCGATGCCGGTCACCTGCATGATGATGAACGCATTGAGGGTAAGGCCCAGCGCCTTGGTCATCATGGCGGGGGCGCCGAACACGAAGATCAGCAGGCCGCCCAGCGTGCAGGCCTGGCTGAGGGCATAGCGCAGATAGGTTCCATTGCTCAGCAGGCGGATATAGCTGCCCTGGCCGCGTGTCGGCGGCGGCACTGGCATGCTGGAACCAAGGGCGCGGACGAGCGCCGCGACGATCAGGCTGAGGCCGGCGATCATGTAGAAGGAACTCGTCCAGCCGAACGCGGCCAGCAGCCAGACTCCGGCGACCGGGGCGAGGGCGGGCACGAGGGACTCGACGCTGCCCATCACCCCCAGCGCACGAACGGCGCCTGCCTCGCTGAACATGGCGCGGATCATGCCCGGCGCGAACACGGCCGCCGCCGCGCCCGACAGTCCGTGCAGAAAGCGCAGGCCGACAAGTGCGGGCAGGGACGGCGCCAGCGCGCAGGCGAGCGAAACGAGGGCATAGGCAATCAGGCTGCCGACCAGAAGGCTGCGCTGGTCCGCTCGCGCGCCGAGTTCGCCGAACAGGATCAGGCCCACGCAGCCGCCCGCGACGAAGGCAGCGAGCACCAGCTGCGCCATGGCCGCACTCCCGCCCAGTACCTCCGGCAGGCCCGGCACGGCAGGCAGCACAAGGTCTGTCCCGGCAAGACCGAGGGTCGTGCCGAGCAGCAGCAACGCAAAGGCGAGCGAGGGGGAGGCGGTGGTTTTCATGGAGGCGGGCTTATCCGCGAAACCGCCTGGCCTGTCGACCGTATCTTTGTGACAAAGGCGGCTTCCGGGCCGTGCGGGGGCGTTTATTCATGTCCATACACGGTGTATTCATGGTGTTCTTCATTGCCTGAGAGGCGCCTTATCCAACAGTGAGCGCGCTGGTTGCGGGCCTGCGGCGGGACCGATATGACGGGCACCGGAAGCGGCAGGAAACCGACACATCATGGCCTGGACCAAGACATATGAAGGCGCCGAGCCGCTGCGCATCAACAAATGGCTGGCCCAGGAAGGCGTCTGCTCGCGCCGCGAGGCCGACGCGCTGATCCTGAAAGGCCTGATCAAGGTCGATGGCGAAGCTGCTGTCGCCGGCCAGAAGATCGAAGCCGGCCAGACGCTGACCCTGCTGCAGAAGGCGACCCGACAGCTGGACAACAAGCTGTCGCTGATCTTCCACAAGCCCGAAGGCATCGTCTCCGGCACGCCCGAACCGGGCGAGATCCCTGCTGTGCGCTTGATTACGGAGAAGACGCTGTCCGGAAAAGCACACGCGATTCCCGGCCGCTACAACAAGCTCGCCCCGCTCGGCCGGCTCGACAAGGACAGCCGAGGCCTGCTGGTCCTGTCGGAGGACGGCGTGCTGGCAAAGGCGCTGATCGGGCCGGAAAGCCAGGTCGACAAGGAATATGTGGTCAAGGTGAAGGGGGATGTGACGCCTGAGAAGCTCGCCCTGCTGCGCCACGGCCTGGAGCTGGACGGACGCAAGCTGAAACCGGCGGAAGTGGAGCAGGTGAAGGCGCACGAGCTGCGCTTCATCCTGCACGAGGGCCGCAACCGCCAGATCCGTCGCATGTGCCAGCTGGTGGACCTGCGCGTCGTGGACCTGATGCGCGTGCGTATCGGATCGCTGGAACTTGCAGGCCTGCCGGAAGGCAAGTGGCGCCCGATCAGTGCGCGTGAGCGCGAAGCGCTGCTCAGTGGTGCGGCACCCCGGCCCCGCAAGCCGCGGGAAGAAAGGGACCGCCCGCCGCGCGAAGCGCAGGACAGGCCCCAGCAGGAGAGGCCCCAGCGTGGCGAACGGCCCGACCGTCCGCCGCGTTCGGGAAAGCCTTCCGGAAGACCTGGCGGGAAGCCAGCCGGAAAAGGCGGCCCGGCGCGCGGGGACCGCAAGCCGGACAGCCGGGAAGAAAAGCCGGTCAATCCGATGCGCGGCGCCAAGTTCAAGCGTACCAAACTTGGCCCCCGCAAGCGGACGCCGATCAAATAGCTGACCCTGCGTGACGGCTCGACGCGTTGCACGCCCGGCCTATTCTGGCGGCATGGACGGTTTCACGACAAAGACACCCAAGCGCCCCGGGCTGAACTACCTGCACGGTGATGCTGCACCCGATCACGGGCAGATGATGGAGATCACGCCGCGCATCCAGTGGATCCGCATGTCGCTGCCTTTCTCCCTGAAATTCATCAATGTCTGGCTGATCGATGACGGCGACGGGTGGACGATCGTCGACACCGGCATGCCGCTGAAAGAGACGCGGGACGCCTGGAAGGCAATTCTCGAACCGCGGGTAACGGCAGACAAGCCGCTGAAGCGCGTGATCGTCACACACATGCATCCGGATCATGTCGGCTGTGCGGGCTGGCTCTGCTACAAGTACGGGGCGGAGCTGTGGATGAGCCGGCTGGAATACACGACCTGCCGCATGCTCATCTCGGACACGGGCCGCGAAGCGCCGGAGGCGGGGATCAGCTTCTACCGCAAGGCCGGCTGGGACGAGGCGGCGCTCCAAAACTACCGCGACCGCTTTGGCGGTTTCGGGCGCGGCGTTTCGAAGATGCCGGACAGTTTCTTCCGCCTCAGCGACGGCGACACGTTCGAAATGGGCGGCGAGACCTGGGAAGTGATCACGGGCAACGGCCACTCGCCGGAACATGTCTGCCTGTTCTGCCCATCGGAAAACATCGTGATTTCAGGCGACCAGCTGTTGCCGCGCATCTCTTCCAACGTGTCAGTGCACCCGACCGAACCGGCGGCCAATCCGCTGCTGGACTGGATGTCGAGCTGCGAGAAACTGCTGGAGCGTCTGCCGGAAGACGTGCTGGCGCTGCCGGCCCACAATGAGCCGTTCCGGGGCGCCCACAAACGGTTGCGCCACCTGATCGACGGGCATGAGATTGCCCTGACGCGCCTGAAGCAGCGCCTGGCAGAGCGGCCACGTAATGTGCTGGACACGTTCGCCGCCATCTTCGGACGGAAAATTGCGCTGGACGAACAAGGCATGGCGACCGGCGAAGCACTGGCGCACCTGAACTGCCTGATCTATCGCGGCGAGGTGAAGGCCGAACCTGGCCCGGACGGCGTGACGCTCTACAGTTTGGCCAGCTGACCCGTTTTACAGCCCATTGGCAGTTTTCGGCTTCGCAATCAGCCGGGCTTTCGTCTAAGAAAGGCCCCTGTTGAAAGACGATAGCGAGGCCTTGATGGCACGAGATGGCGAAAAGGCCGCGCAGGGCAGTGACAATGCGCCCACCACTCTCGCCGATAAGGTGAAGCAGGAACTGAAGGAATGGGGCGCCACGCTTGCGGTTTTCGTTCCGCTGTTCATGCTGTTCTCAGGCCTTGTCTACGAGCAGCGCGTTATCCCGTCCGAAAGCATGGTGCCGACGCTGCAGGTGTCTGACCGCGTTGCCGTGGCCAAGTTCGCCTATGGCTATGACCGTTACTCCCTGCCGTTCAGCATGGGCCGCTACCTGCCGCTGCCGAAAGGCCGCATCTTTGCGCGCGATCCGAAGCGCGGCGATGTCGTTGTTTTCGAGCATCCGCATGCCGGCAAGGTGATGATCAAGCGCGTGATTGGCCTCCCGGGCGATCAGGTACAGATGATCGATGAGCAGGTCTACATCAATGGCGAGCCGCTCCCGAGTGAGTATGTCCGCTCCGTCCGCTATGTCCCGCACGGCACCAACTGGGTGGCGACCGCCTATGAGTGGCGTGAGACGGCCGAGGACGGCAAAAGCTGGATCACCGACCGCCAGGAAGCGGGAGACAGAGGCGACAACACGGTGCTCTTCATTGTGCCCAAGGGCCATGTCTTCATGATGGGCGACAATCGTGACAACTCCCTCGATAGCCGTTTCCTATCCGGCCACTGCCCGCCGGTTGGCAATGTTGTGGATCGCGTCGGCTGCCCGCTGGCCGTGGATCCGAAGGAAGCCTCGGTTGGCTTCGTTCCCATGGATCACCTGATGGGACGGGCCGATACGGTGTTGATGAGCTTCTATCGCTGCAAGCTGCTGGACGGCGAGAAGTGCCCGAAACGCGTGTGGAAGGGCCTGTAGGGATCCAAAAGCCGGGATTCCTGCCTTGTCGCTTCCGGCCAACCTCGCTAGTGGCTGGAAGTTCGCGGGGCATCTGACCCTATCGGACTAGAATGAACGGACCGGATGGCGATGCCAGAAACGACATCGACAGCAAACCGGCGCGGACCCATCGTGGTGTCGCGTCATGGCAAGCCGGCGCTGGACCGTACGGCCGGGCCGCGGCTCGACTGGCGCCAGTACAAGGACTGGTGGGCCCGGTACGAAGAAAGCCCGCTGGCCGAAGGCCAGGTCGCGCCGCCGGACCTGATGGAAGCGGTGAAGGATGCTGACCTCGTCTTCGCGTCCGGCCGCATCCGCGCGCAGGAAACCGCTGCCCGCGCCGCGCCGCACATGGCAGCGGAACACGACCCGGTCTTCAACGAAGCGCCGCTGCCACCGCCGATGTTGCCGCGGGTGCGCTACCTGCCGAAGACATGGAACATCCTCGCCCGCGCCGCCTGGCTGAATGGCCATGCGCTGGATGGGGAAAGCGTCGTTCAGGCCCGCCTGCGGGCGATGGACGCTGCGCAGAAGCTGCACGAGGCATCTGAGGATGCGAAGGTCTACCTGGCCGCGCATGGATGGTTCAATCGCATGCTGCGGCCGGAGCTCAAGAAGCTCGGCTGGAGATGCGTGCGCGACGGCGGAGATTCCTATTGGAGTTTCCGCGTCTACGAATACCGGTGATTCCGGGTTCAAAATCGAATTGGAAAAGGTTGTGATGGGTCGGGCACCGCTCTAGTGTTCGGTCGATCCGAAACGTGAGGCGACATGGCAGACCCGAAGGAAAAACCCGTCGACAAGATGAGCTTCGAAGAAGCGCTTGCCGAACTGGAAGGCATCGTGCGCCAGCTGGAAGCCGGTGAGGTCGAGCTGGAAAAGTCGATCGCCATCTACGAACGCGGCGCAGCGCTGAAAGCGCATTGCGAAGCGCGCCTCAAGGCGGCGGAACTGAAGGTCGAGCAGATCGTACAAGGCGCCGGAGGCCCGTCCACCGAACCCGCAAGCTTCGACTAGGACTGCCATGGGGGAGGTGATCGACTTCGACCTGCGCCTGAAGGAAGTTGCCGACAAGGTGACCGTGGCGCTGGACCAGCTGATCCCGCCGGCGTCCGGGCCGGAGGCGGACCTGATGCGCGCGATGCGCCATGCCGCCCTCGCCAATGGAAAACGCATGCGGCCCTTCTTCCTGCTGGAAGCGGGTGCCATGTTCGACGCGCCGGAGAAATCGCTCCTGCGAGCCGCTGCCGCGCTGGAATGCGTGCACTGCTACTCACTGGTGCACGACGACCTGCCATGCATGGACGACGATGACTTTCGCCGCGGCCAGCCGACGGTTCACAAGGCTTTTGATGAGGCAACGGCTGTGCTGGCGGGCGATGCGCTACTGACGCTGGCCTTCAAGATTCTCGCCTCACGGGAGACCCACCCGGATGCCGAAGTGCGGGCCATGCTGATCGAGCGGCTGGCGGATTCTTCCGGCGCGCGCGGCATGGTGGGCGGCCAGATGATCGACATGCTGGAGAGCGACAGCCCCCGCGACCTGAACACGATCACCCGTATGCAGCGCCTGAAAACCGGGGCGCTGATCTCCTACGCCACGGAGGCGGCGGGAATCATCGGCCACGCGCGCGAGCATGAACGCAGCGCCCTTGCAGGCTTTTCGAACGATCTCGGACTTGCCTACCAGATCGCCGATGACCTGCTGGATGCAACCGGTGATGAAGAAACGGTCGGCAAGGCCCTGGCCAAGGATGAAGACGCCGGAAAGGCTAATTTCGTTACGATTCTGGGCATAGATGGGGCACGTCAGCGGGTGCAACTATTGGCGGAGCAGGCGAAGGAACACCTCGCTATTTTCCGCGAAAAGGCCAATATACTGCTGCAATCAGTCGATTTTGTTCTTGATAGAACACACTAGACAGACAGAAAGCCGTCACCCAGAAGGTCCGATAGAACGATGACCGACACCCGACCCAACCGCCTGCTCGACGCGATCAACTCGCCCGAGGACCTCAAAGGTCGCTCGCGTACCGAGTTGAAACAGATCGCCAATGAGGTGCGCGAAGAGGTCATCGATGTGGTGTCGGTGACCGGCGGGCACCTTGGTTCCGGTCTCGGTGTGGTTGAGCTGACCGTGGCGATCCATTCGATCTTCGATACGCCGAAGGACAAGCTGATCTGGGATGTCGGCCACCAGTGTTATCCCCACAAGATCCTGACCGGCCGCCGCGACCGCATGCGCACGCTGCGCCAGGGCGGCGGTCTCTCCGGTTTCACCAAGCGGTCCGAGAGCGAATACGACCCGTTCGGCGCCGCCCACGCCTCGACCTCGATCTCCGCCGGGCTCGGCTTTGCCAAGGCGCGAGACATCCAGGGTGAGAACTCGAATGTCATCGCAGTGATCGGTGACGGCTCCATGTCTGCCGGCATGGCCTATGAGGCAATGAATAATGCCGGCGCCGACAAGTCGCGCCTGATCGTCATCCTCAACGACAACGACATGTCCATCGCGCCGCCGGTCGGTGCAATGAGCAACCATCTCTCGCAGCTTGTCTCCTCGCGGCCTTATCGCGGCCTGCGCCGGATCGCGAAGAAAGTCGTTGCGCCGATGGGCCTCGAAAGCCCGGCCCGGCGTGCCGAGGAGTTCCTGCGCGGCTTCGCCATGGGCGGCACGCTGTTCGAGGAGCTGGGCTTTTATTATGTTGGCCCGATCGATGGGCATGACCTCGACGTGCTGATCCCGATCCTCGAGAATGTGAAGGCGATGCGCGACGGGCCGATCCTGATCCATGTCGTCACGCAGAAGGGCAAGGGCTACGCTCCGGCCGAAAACTCCGCCGACAAGTATCACGGCGTCTCGAAATTCTCCGTCATAACGGGCGAGCAGGCCAAGCCGAAACCGAAGGCGCCAGCCTATCAGAAGGTCTTCGGCCAGACGCTGACGCAGCTGGCAGAGAAAGACGACAAGATCTGCGCGATCACGGCAGCCATGCCGTCCGGCACCTCAACCGATATTTTCGCCGCAAAGTTCCCGGACCGTCACTTCGATGTCGGCATCGCGGAGCAGCATGGCGTAACTTTCGCCGCGGGCCTCGCAGCAGATGGCATGAAGCCATTCTGTGCGATCTACTCGACCTTCCTGCAGCGCGGCTATGATCAGGTTGTCCACGATGTGGCCATCCAGAAACTGCCCGTGCGTTTCGCCATCGACCGGGCTGGCCTCGTCGGGGCCGATGGGGCGACCCATGCCGGCAGTTTCGACATCGGCTATCTCGGCGCGTTGCCGGGCATGATCTGCATGGCCGCAGGCGATGAGGCAGAGCTCGCCCGCATGGTGCTGACTTCGCTGGAAATCGACGACCGGCCGAGCGCATTCCGCTATCCGCGCGGCGAAGGCGTTGGCGTCGATATGCCGGAAGTCCTGACGCCGCTGGAAATCGGCAAGGGCCGGGTGATCCGTGAGGGCACAGCCGTCGCGATCCTCTCCTATGGCACACGCCTTGGCGAAGCGATGAAGGCGGCTGACATGCTGGCCGCACAGGGCCTGTCGGCCACGGTCGCCGATGCCCGGTTCGCCAAGCCGCTGGATACAGACCTGGTCGACCGCCTTGCGAAAGAGCACGAAGTCCTGATCACGATCGAGGAGGGCGCCATGGGCGGCTTCGGCAGTTTCGTGCTGGAGTACCTCGCGCGCAGCGGCGGGCTCGACAGTGGACTGAAGATTCGGCCGATGGCCCTGCCGGACGAGTTCCAGGACCAGGACACGCCCTACAACATGTATGAGGCTGCCGGCCTCAATGCCCGGCACATCGCGGCCCGTGCAATCGAAGCACTCGGCCGGGGTGATATCGCAGAGATCGAGCGCCTCGCCAGAGCCTAGCGAAGGCCTGAAATTCGCCAGAGTCATTGCCTAACTGAAATGCAATTTGCGAGGCCGGGCGAAGCCCGGTTAGGTGCTCTCATGCGTTCTTACCGTTCCTGTCTGGCGGCCCTGATGCTGGCCGCCGCTGCCGCCTGCGCCACGGCGCCACAGCCGGCCCTGCCTTTTGCAGACCGCCTCGCCGCCGCTGAAGCGGCAGGCAATCCCTATGAAGTGGATGCGGCCCTGACAGCGCTGCTCGCCGATCCGAAGCTGAAGACTGAGGAGCGGGCCGAGGCGCTCTACCAGCGAGGCAGTTTGCGGCGCCTTGCCGGGGATGACCGGCGCGGAGCGGTTGCGGACCTCGAGGCGATATTGGCGCTCGCGCCGGAGCATCAGCGCGCCGGGCAGGCAGAAATCGAATTGGACCTTGCGCGCTCAGACCTGGAAGCGCTGGAGCCGCGCCTCAGCTACATGCTGACCCTGCCGCAATGGTTCGATGTCTCATGGACGCTCGGCGAGCGTGATACGCCGGCGCGCCGATACCAGAAAGCCGGAATCAGTCCCGATGAAACGCAAACCCAAAAGCTGAAGGATGCGGGCTTCGTCTGTGGACCGGACGGGGCAGGTGGACCGGTACAGGGCGCTGGCGACGCGCGCGACTGGCTGGACGGCCTCACCTGGTGCAATCCGCTCCCTGAAACGGTCGAAGCGGAGGCAGGGCCGCAAGACACCGGGACGTAAAGACCACACAAAATTCACAATCCGGCCCTGCCGCCGTACGTGTTGCACGTCTAACAACAGGGTCATTGCCTCAATCTGCCTGTACGGAGCTTCCGATCATGATTCGCCTCAGCCTTGCCGCCGCCGCATCCGCCCTTGTCCTGGCCGCCTGTAGTTCGACACCTGTACCGGAAGCCGAAACGGCTGCCGCGGTGTCCACGACGACGGTCATGTCGCCTTACGAACTGGCGATGCAGACTGTCGAAGAACTGGTGACGGCAGGCAACACGCAGGCGGCGATTGACCGGCTGACCCAGCTGACCGGCGACCCGTCACTGGACCGCGACCAGCTGGCAGAGGTGCTTTATCGCCGGGGTGAGCTGCGCCTTGGTGAGCATGGCTATGACACGATGGGCGCAATCGAGGACTTCGAGGAGATCCTGGCGGACTACAGCGATACCGAGTGGAGTACCGCGGCCGCTTCCATGCTGGACAGCGCACGCGGCAAGGCGACGTCTCTGAACGCTCTCCTCGCCCAGCCGGAAACGACCCGGATGCAGAAGTACAATATCCTCATGGAACTCGGCCGCCATGATGACGCAATCGACCTGATGCTGGCGAACGACCTGACCCCGGACAATGAAGCCCTGCTGGCCATGTATCAGATCGGCTACCTCTGCGAAGGCGACTCCCTGACCGGCCGGGCTTATGACGTCACCGAGCCGGACGGCACCTATCACGAACTCCGTTTCTGCGATTTCGGGAAGTAAAGCCTTTCAGGCTGTAACATTTATTGCAGCGCGCGAGCGCGGTTCAGGAAGATTTCTGCAGTTCTTTCCGCTAGGTAAAGTGCCGGAATCCCTGATCCGCGGCCTCGCGGCCTCTTCAAACCTGGGCTTCGGCGTGGTTGTGTGGCGCGAACCATATAACCTTCCCGAGGAAACCCATGTCATCAGAGCTGCTTCCCCCAAATTGGCCCGCCATGTCCATCGCCGAGGCCAACGCCGCATTGGCCGCTGCCGGGTCTCCGGTTGAGGTGGAAGATACGGTCATCGATGGCATTCCGTCGAAGGGCTACACGAACGCGCCGCCGAACATCCACTCGATCCTTTTCCTGGCCGCGATGACCCACCCGGACCGGGACTACATCGTCTATCAGGATGAGCGGGTGACCTATAAGGCGATGCTGCGGGCGGTGGAGAACTTCGCTGCCACGCTGCGCGACAAGTACGGCATCGCCAAGGGCGACCGCGTCGCCGTGATCATGCGCAACTATCCGCAATGGCCGGTGGCCTTCTATGCGGCCCTCAGCCTCGGCGCGATCGCCACGCCCATGAACTCCTGGTGGACCGGCGAGGAACTGGAATACGGCCTGTCCTTCGCGGGCGTGAAGGCTGCCGTCGTCGATCCGCAGATCTACGAGCGCATCCATGAGCATATGGAAGACCTGCCGGACCTGAAACACGTCATCATCGCGCGCGAGCCCGGCGACGAACATAACCATCCGTGCGTCTCTTCCATGGAAGATGCCATCGGCCCGGCGAATTCCTGGGCTGACCTCCCGGAACTCGGCATGCCGGCGGTGGATGTCGGCCCGGATGACGACGCAACGATCATGTATACGTCCGGTACGACGGGAAAGCCGAAAGGCGCGCTGGCGACCCACCGCGCCGTGATCGCGAACATGTTCAATTCGCTGACCTGCACGGCCCGGATGTATCTGCGGAAGGGCGAGGCGGTACCGGAACCCGATCCGAACGTGTCGCGGGCGACACTGATGTCGATCCCGTTCTTCCATGCGACCGGTTCCTTCGCGATCTTGATCCCGACCGCCCTGCGCGGCGACAAGATCGTCACCATGTACAAATGGGACGCAGGCCAGGCCCTGCCGATCATCGAGCGTGAACGGATTACCAGTGTCGGCGGTGTGCCGGCGATTGCCTGGCAGGTGCTGGAACATCCGGACCGCGAAAAGTACGATCTCTCCTCGATCGAAGTGGTTTCCTATGGCGGTGCGCCGTCTGCGCCCGAACTCGTATCCACCATCAAGCGCCGCCTGCCCAACGCCGCCCCTGGTAATGGCTGGGGCATGACGGAAACCTGCGCGACCGTCACGCTGAACATTGGCGAAGACTATGTGAACCGGCCGACCAGCGCCGGAGCGCCGCCGGCAGCCGTGGAGCTGAAGATCTGCGATCCGGACGGGAACGAGATGCCCGCTGGTGAAGTCGGCGAGCTGTGGTGCAAGAGCCCGTCGAACTGCAAGCTCTACTGGAACCGCCCGGATGCCACGGCTGAGACGTTCCGCAATGGCTGGGTCGTTACGGGCGACCTTGCGCGCCTCGACGAGGAAGGTTTCCTCTACCTGGTTGATCGGGCCAAGGACATGCTGATCCGCGGCGGCGAGAACATCTACAGCATCGAAGTGGAAAGCGCGCTGTACGACCACCCGGCCGTCATGGACGCCGCTGTTGTCGGCATCCCGCACAAGGTGCTGGGTGAGGAAGTCGGCGCTGTCGTGCAGCTGAAGCCCGGCATGAGTGTGACGGAGGATGAGCTGCGTGCCCACGTCGCCAACCAGCTGGCCGCGTTCAAGGTGCCGGTCGAGATCCAGTTCCTGGACGAGCCCCTGCCGCGCAACGCCAACGGCAAGATCCTGAAAAACGAGCTGCGGGAGCGGTTCACACCACGGGGATAATCGAATGAGCGTACAACGTCGCAAGATCGGAGACCGGGAAGTTTACCCAGTCGGCCTTGGCTGCATGAACATCTGCCATGCCTATGGCCCGCCGCTGCCGGAGGACGAAGCCAAAGCGCTGCTGGTGAAGGCTTTCGATCTCGGGTGCGATTTCTTCGACACGGCGACGCTGTACGGCTTCGGCCGGAGCGAGGAACTGATCGGTGAGGCCCTTGGGTCTCACCGGCAGGATTTCTTCCTCGCCAGCAAGTGCGTGCTGGGCTTCCGGGATGGCAAGCGCATCCTGGATGGCCGGCCGGAGGTGATCAAGGCGGCCTGTGAGGCGAGCCTGAAACGTCTGAAGACGGACGTTATCGACCTCTACTACTTGCACCGGCCTGACCCGAAGGTACCGATCGAGGATTCCGTCGGTGCGTTGGCGGACCTTGTCTCCGAAGGCAAGATCCGGTTCGCGGGCCTCTCGGAAATGGGCGCTGAGCAGTTGCGGCGAGGGGCAGCAGTGCATCCCATCGCGGCGATGCAGTCGGAATATTCCCTCTGGGTGCGCAATCCGGAAATCGCGGTGATGCAGGCCTGTGAGGAGTTGGGCACGGCGCTCGTGGCGTTCTCGCCGGTTGGCCGTGGCTTCCTTGCCGATCCGCCGGCAGACCCGGCCAAGTTCCATGAATCGGACATGCGCCTCAGCATCTTCCCGCGCTTCAACGCTGAGAATTATGCCGGCAACCTGCCTCTGCTCGAGGAAGCAAAGGCGGTAGCGAAGGAGGCGGATTGTTCCGTCGCCCAACTCGCCATCGCCTGGACGCTGGCCAAGGGTCCGAATGTGCTGCCTATTCCTGGTACGACGAACCTGAAGCATCTGGAAGAAAACCACCGCGCCGCGGAGGTGACCCTGACGCTAGAACAGGTCGCGCGTCTCGATGCGCACTTCGCACCGGAGCGGGCCGTGGGACCGCGCTATAATGCGATGGGCCAGGCATCGGTCACAACCGAGATGTACGATTTCGAGCAGGCGAATGGCTGAGAAGCCGGTCGCGCTCGAAGACCGGTCGGACGGCGGCGACGGGCGCCGCTACGCGCCCTCAACCGCGCGCAACCGTGAACCCATCCGCGATGTTTTCACAGTGCATGGCCTGACCGCTGGGGATGTGCTGGAAATTGCGTCCGGTACGGGGGAGCACGGCGCGTTCCTGACGGATGCATTCCCTGGCCTGCGCTGGACCTATTCCGACATCGATGCCGCCGGCCGTGCCAGCCAGCAGGCCTGGCGACAAGCAGCCGAGCATGAGCGGCTGTCAGGTCCGTTGGTCATCGACGCCTCGTCCGATGACTGGGGCGAAGTGGAAGGCAGGGCGTGGGACCTGATCGTATCCGTCAACATGGTCCACATCTCGCCCTTCGCGGCGACGGAAGGCCTGTTGCGAGGCGCCGGGCGACTGTTGAAGCCGGGCGGGCATCTGTTCCTCTACGGGCCCTATGCCCGCAATGGCGAGATCGCCCCGTCAAATGCTGCGTTCGGCGAAAACCTTCAGTCGCGTGACCCGGCCTGGGGCGTGCGTGATCTCGACATGCAGATCATGCCTTTGGCAAAAGCGTCAGGGCTGAGGCTTGAGTCGGTTGTCGAGATGCCGGCAAATAATCTGTCGGTCCTGTTCAGGCGGTCGTGACCGGTCCGGTCCCGATCCAACACCAGCAACTGGGAGCATCGGGAAAACATGTCTGATTACACAGACCGCATACTTGGCAAGATTCATGAGCTTGAGCTGGAACTAGAAGCGGAATTTGCCAAGAAGCGGGCGGGCTTCCGTTATGGGTTGGAACGCGGCCGTGTCCTGTTCGATCAGGAAGTGATCCGCAGGCACCATGAGCTGCGCAAGGCCCTGATACCCTACCTGTTGAGCGCACGGTTCTGGGTCGTGGTGACGGCGCCGGTGATCTATTCCCTGATCGTGGCCTTTGTGGTCCTGGACCTATGGGTGTCGCTTTACCAAGCCATTTGTTTCCGGGTGTACGGCATCCCGCAGGTCAGGCGCCGGGACTATCTGGTGTTCGATCGCAAGAGCCTCGCTTACCTGAATGCGATGGAGAAGCTGAACTGCGCCTATTGTTCCTATGCGAACGGTGTCATCGCTTATGTGCGGGAAGTGGCCGCGCGTACCGAACAATATTGGTGTCCGATCAAGCAGGCACGCCGCGTGATCGGAACGCATGCGCGCTATGCCGGGTTCTCGGAATATGGCGATGCCGAACACTACCGGGAACGGCTGCGCGCCCTGAGGGAAGACTTAAAGGATGAGGCCGGACCGGAAGAAGCGTCCGGCGGCCAGGCCGAAGACGTTTCCTCTGGGGAGTCCTAGCCAGCGTTCCCGCCGCCGAAGCGTTCGGTCCATTCGGCGACCTGGGTATCCTCGATCTTCTGGAACAGGACCTCCGGCGGAGAGATCGCCATGCCGTGCGGCAGGGCGTCCAGCAGGCCGGCAAAGTCAGCATCCGCTGCCGGGAAGTTCCGGCGCTCTTCCGGGATGTTTAGCGCATCGAGGATCTTCTTCGCGGCGCCCGGAATGATCGGCTGGGCGATGATGCCGAACAGGGCGGCAAGGTTCAGGCCCGCGCGCACGCCGACGGCGGCTGCATCCACATCCGTCTTGTACTTCACCCAAGGCTCGGCCTTGGTGAGATACTCGTTCCCGGCAGCCCAGATCGCGCGGGTTTCGGCAGCTGCCTTGCGGAACTCCATTGCCTCATAATGCTCGATCAGGCGGGGCAGGCGTTCTTTCAGCTCCGCCACCATCCATGCCTCGGCTTCGCCCGGTGTGCCGGCATCCGGCACCTGTCCGTCAAATTTGGACGCGGTGTACTTGGTGATGCGGTTCACGAAATTGCCAAGCACGTTCGCAAGGTCGGAATTCACCGCTGCCTGGAAACCTTCCCACGTGAAAGCGGCGTCGGAGCCCTCAGGCGCGTTGGAGATCAGGTACCAGCGCCAGTAGTCTGCTGGCAGCAGTTCCAGCGCCTGATCCATGAACACGCCGCGCTTCATGGAGGTGGAGAACTTGCCGCCATACCAGGTGACCCAGTTGAAGGCTTTCAGCTTGTCGACCGTCTTCCACGGCTCGCCGCAGCCGAGCAGCGTGACCGGGAAGGACACGGTGTGGAAGGCGACATTGTCCTTGCCCATGAACTGGACGTATTCGACCTCATCGGCGCCTTTGTCGGTCTTCCAGAGGCGCTCCCAGTCATTGCCCGTGGCTTCGGCCCATTCCTGCGTGGCGGAGATGTAGCCGATCGGCGCATCGAACCAGACATAGAAGACCTTGTTCTCATAGCCCGGGCGCGGGTTCCCGTCCTTATCCGTCACTTTGACGCCCCAGCTGAGGTCGCGCGTAATGGAGCGGGCAATCAGGCCCTCATCCAGCCATTTGTTGGCAATGGAGACAGCGAGGCTCGGCCACTGGGCGCCCTTGCTCTTCACCCATTCGCGGATGCGGTCCTGCATCTGGCCTTGCAGCAGGTAGAGATGGTTCGTATCGCGGATCTCGATGTTCCGGCTGCCGGAAACCGCCGAATACGGATCGATCAGGTCTACCGGGTCGAGCAGGCGCCCGCAATTGTCGCACTGGTCGCCGCGCGCCTTTTCAAAGCCGCAGGTCGGGCAGGTGCCCTCGACATAACGGTCCGGCAGGAAACGGCCATCATCGACGGAATAGACCTGTTTGGACGTCC
The DNA here is from genome assembly GCF_003263315.1 of Hyphomonas sp. GM-8P. Lineage (NCBI taxonomy): Bacteria > Pseudomonadati > Pseudomonadota > Alphaproteobacteria > Hyphomonadales > Hyphomonadaceae > Hyphomonas > Hyphomonas sp. GM-8P. Next base: position 1,530 of record NZ_AWFE01000046.1, on the reverse strand, counting down.
GCTCCTCGATCAGGCCCTGCTTTTCCAGTGCCTGGGCAAGATGCTGGGTCACGGCGTGGTTCGCCGGACGCGAGGTGCGGCCGAACCAGTCGAACGCCAGGCTGAAGCCTTCGCCGGCCTTGCGCTGGATCTCATACTGCTCGTCGCAATATTCCTGAACGCTGACGCCTGCGGCCTGCGCGGCGAGCTCCGCGGGCGTGCCGTGCTCGTCCGTGGCGCAGATATAGGTTACGTCATGGCCCAGCAGGCGCATCACGCGGGAATACACGTCAGCCGGGAGCATCGAGCCGGCCAGGTTGCCGAGATGCTTGACGCCGTTGATGTACGGCAGGGCAGAGGTGACGAGGATGCGCCGGGATTGCGTCATTGGGTGTCAGTCTTTTCCGTTTTGAGCCTTCAGGGCCGCGATTCAGGCCTTCCAGCCCTGCGGAGCCTGTCTTTTAACGCGGACTGCTGGAAATGAAAGAAATGGAGCAGACAAAAACCTGCGTCAGGACAGTGGCTTGGCGTCCTGGAACATAAGAAAAGCCCCGGAACGGCAGGGCCGGTCCGGGGCAGTCAACGGTGCAGGCGCGGTGATCTGACCTGCACCGGTCTGGAGGTAGGAAGGAAATGGGTCTCAGAGGCCGTAAACCGGCTTTACGTCAAGGCTGACATCGACACGGCGGGCCATTGGTTCCACCGGAACTTCTGCCGAGGCTGCGTTGGCGTTGACTTCGTGAAAGCTCGTCTCGATGCGCGGGGCGAAGACGCCGCGGTCCGACAAGGCCTGCAGGACGGCGGCAGCGCGCGCTTCAGACAGCTGCGCCAGTTCCGCATCGGTGTGGGCTTCTTCGGACACGACGGCCACGTCGATATCGGTGACGGCACAGCCTTCGAGGCTGTTCGTCGCCGCGTTCAGTGCGCGGACGGAATAGGACGACAGCATCGTCTCGTAGGCGGGGAAATAAATGGACAGTTTCATGTCCTCGCAAACTGGCTTGCGCGCGACATAGACAGGCTCTGCCGGTGGCGGTTTGGGGGCATCGGAAACAGCCGGCAGCGCAGCGAGGGCGCCTATCAGGCCGAGGCCTGCGGCAGCGAACAGCGTGCGTTTCATAATGGTCTCCTTCATGCTCATCTCTTGCTCCATCAATCCCTGGGAACTCTTCCGGTTCCTGTGCCCTTGCATGAACAAAGGGATAGGCCTGGTTTGCGGCTGAAATGTGCGCCCACCGGGGCGAATGAGGCGGAGCCAAGGAATTTGAAAGGAATCCACGAATAGCGCGTAAATTCCTTTGAAATCATCGGTGTGAGTCTCTTGGGTCTGCTATGATCTCGCGCCTCAGGTGAATTCTGGCGGCAAATAAGGCAGGTCCGGGGCGGAGGACGGCCATCGCCTCTCGGGAATCACAGCCTTCGATGATTGGGTGTGGAGCACTTGCTTGCATCCGGCCGCACTTCCCATTAGTGACGGGTTTCCTCATGGGCCGGCTTAGCTCAGCTGGTAGAGCATCTGATTTGTAATCAGAGGGTCGCGGGTTCGAGTCC